>JALTKP010000112.1 GCA_027078075.1 Gammaproteobacteria bacterium
CAGCATGCGTGTTGCTTCGCTCATTACTTTTTGTAATAAAATCCCGAGGTCAATTTCCGAGGTGATATCAGCAACAATATCGAGGAACTCTAATTCCTGTTCACGTGACTTTTGCATCTTTTCGGAAGTCTGGCGGTTCTTTAAAACGGCGGCTGCCTGTAATGACATTGATTCTATTAGCTCAATATCTTCATCAGTAAAGCTGCCTTCGCGTTTATTCAGTGCCTGACAGACGCCAATAATTTCATCGTTAACGGTTCTTATGGGAACACAGATAATACTCTTGGTTTCATAACCGGTTTGTTGATCCGTTTCTTTATTAAAGCGCTCATCGGCATAGGCATCGTGAATAATAATATTCTCACCAGTCGTAAAAACATGCCCGGCAATCCCCTTATTATTGATTATACGAATAGTATGTTGTCGATTTCCTAATGCTACCCGAGAATAGAGTTCACCTGTCTCTGTATCATTAAGGAAGATTGTACCTCGATCGGCATCGAGTTCTTTGGTGGTTAGTTCCATTAAGGTTTTTAGTACACCATCCAGGGTGTCATGTTTTGCCATGCTACGGCTTACATTAACTAAAAGCTCGGCTTGCCTTAAACGCTTACGCTCATCTACATTAAGGGAGCGCGTATTATCATCCGTTTTTTTTGATTTTTTCTTTGTCATTTTTGAGCCAGTATTTTTTTGTTACGTTATAGTTTCGACTTTATCGCGTAATTCTTGAATAGTATTTTGTAATTGTTTACGTTCACTATTAAAGTGTGCAGTTTCTCTTGCTAATGTTTCATTACTGCTCATACGGAGATGCTCGAGTTCTTCGCGTATTGAAGCGATGGTTCTTTCCAGCTGTTGTATAATGGCACTGTCATCAGCGATGGTATCTTGTTTATCACGACTGTGTTCAATTGACATGTTTTCCATTTCATCGCGAAGTGAGGAAACCGTTTTTTTTAATTGTGCGATTTCACTTTGCCCATCGGCAACCGCATCTTGCACTTTGCGGGTGGTTTCATTATTAATAAACTCAATTTCTTCACGAATGGCAGCAATCGTGGCGACAAGCTGTGCATTTTCACTATTAGCATCGGCAAGTGCATCACGGACACGGGCATCTGCGTTATGACTTACTTCTTCAAGTTCCTCACGCATAGCGCTAACGCTGTCTTTGAGATGGTTATTCTCACGCTGACATTCACGTAATTGTTCTTCTAATGTACCTTGTTCCATCGTTTACTCTTACTT
>JALTKP010000113.1 GCA_027078075.1 Gammaproteobacteria bacterium
ACTGTTAGTTTGCTTGTCATTACTCACGATACCATTGGCCAATCCTTAGTCGATACAGCCAATAGTATGTTGGGTGTTACCCCTTTACAAATTGATGTGCTGGGTATTAGTAAAACCACTAATCCTGATGACGCACGACACCAAGCTGAAAAACTCATCGAAAATAATGCTAGCACCTTAGTCTTAACCGACATGTATGGTTCGACACCGAGTAATGTTGCCTGTCATTTACGTGGTCAAGAGAATGTTCGTATTGTTAGCGGTTTAAATTTACCAATGTTAGTTCGTGTATTAAATTATCCGCGCCTTGATTTAGATGAACTTGTTAATAAAGCAATAACAGGTGGACAGGATGGCGTATTGACCTGCAATAAGGATGCGACACATGACTGATATGGACATTACCATCGTTAACAAACTTGGTTTACATGCCCGTGCAGCCGCAAAATTTGTGACGCTTGCATCATCTTTTGCCAGCGATATTGAATTATCGAACCAAGGACGCAAAGTCAACGGTAAAAGTATTATGGGTGTGATGATGCTTGCCGCCGCCAAAGGTACTGAATTAACATTACATGTTAACGGTGATGATGAAGCAGAAGCACTTAATAAACTTCATGAGCTAATAAAAAATCGGTTTGGTGAAGATGAATAAAGGTCATCTATGAGTTTAGTTCTTTCTGGCACCGGTGTTTCTCGTGGCATTGCTTTAGGCAAAGCGCATATCTTACGCCGTGGTCAGATTGAAATACCTGAATATGTTGTGCCCAAGAAGTATGTTAAAGATGAAATCAATCGTCTTAAAAAAGCACTTGTTACAGCTGCGGCACAATTAAAAGCTATTCGTAAACACATCCCTGAAAATACCCCAGCTGATATCGGTTCCTTTATTGATGCTCATTTACTTATGATTCAAGACTCCATGTTGAGTGATGAACCCATCAATATGATCAGACAACAACAGTGCAATGCGGAATGGGCACTCAAACAACAGCGTGACATGTTAGTCAAAGTATTTGAGGCCATGGATGATCCTTATTTACGTACACGCAAAGATGATATAGATCATGTTGTGAATCGCATTTTGGGGTTATTGCTCGACGAATCGGCGCATGCCAGTGATGTTGATAGTCGCCTTAAAGGCGCTATTTTAATTGCTGATGATCTCAGCCCAGCTGACACCGTTTTGATGCAACACTTTGGTATCGCCGGCTTTGTAACTGAATTTGGCGGCCCTACTTCTCATACTTCGATTCTTGCGAGAGGTTTAGGTGTTCCTGCGATCGTTGGTTTACACAGTGCACGCAGTTTCCTAAAAGAAAATGATGAAATTATTATTGATGGCCGTGCTGGTATTGTTTTAGCTGATGCCGGCGAGAACACCAATAAATATTATCGTCGTCGCCAACGACAAGAAAAGAAACGCATCAATGAACTGAAAGAGTTAAAAGGTAAACCGGCGATTACCAACGATAAACAAGCGATTAAACTACACGCCAATATTGAACTACCTGAAGACATTCCTGCTGTGCGTAAAGTCGCCGCTGAAGGCATTGGTCTTTACCGTACCGAATTTCTTTACATGAACCGTGATGATTTTCCTTCCGAGGATGAACAGTTCAGTGTCTATCGTAAAGTCGTTAAATCGCTAAAAGGGGCACCCGTTACTATTCGTACTTTTGACTTGGGTGCAGATAAACAAGTCGATGGAGCTACTTCAAACAAGCAAGCCGGTACCAACCCTGCCCTTGGTCTACGAGCTGTCAGACTTTGCTTACGTGATACTGAAATGTTTATGCCGCAACTGAGGGCTATTTTACGTGCATCCGCTTTTGGCCCCGTCCGCATCATGATCCCCATGCTATCGAACCTCACTGAATTACATCAGGTAAAGCAGTTGATTGATGATGCTAAACTCGAATTAGATCGGGAAGGTATCCGCTATGCAGACAACATTCCTTTAGGTGGAATGATTGAGATTCCGGCCGCTGCGCTTGCGGCTAACCAGTTTGCCAAGCAATTAGATTTCTTATCTATTGGTACCAACGATCTTATTCAATACACCTTAGCCATTGATCGTATCGATGATGAGGTGGCTTATCTCTATGAACCATTACACCCTGCTGTGCTGCAATTGATCCACATGTCGATCCGCGCAGCTAACAAAGCTAAAATACCTATCTCCATGTGTGGTGAAATGGCAGGTGATCCTTATTTTACACGTTTATTGCTTGGTTTAGGCTTACGTGAATTCAGTATGCACCCATCTGCATTGCTGGAGGTTAAGCGTGTCGTTAACAGCAGCGATACTCGTCAACTTGAAAAACCAGCCAAAAAAACACTCAATAGTGCCCGCCAAAGCGATGTTGAAAAGATCGTTAACAGTATGAACATCGATATTGATGCCTAATTAAAGCGGAATTGTAACTTTTGTGCACTAGTTGCGTGCATGCCACGCCATTGAGGGCTAGAATGTCTGTCTAGTAATGTAATAGCCGTAACCGGAATTTCAGGCATGCCCGAAACAACGCAAGAAGAACAAACACTGACGCGCCTGCAACAATTTAGCAAGGTACTGCAAAGCGGTACCCTGCAACAATTGCAGTTGATGCTCAATGGTCTATTTGCCGCTGAAATTGCTCACCTACTTGAATCCCTACCGCGTGAAAAACGAGAATTTGTCTGGGAGTTGGTCGAACCTGAACTTCAGGGTGATGTGCTACTCGATGTAAACGATGACATTCGTGAACATTTAATTCGACAAATGGAAACTTCCGAATTAGTTGCTGCTTCTGAAGGGCTTGAGGTCGATGATCTCGCCGATTTTATTCAAGACCTCCCTGATACCGTGATGCAGTTAGTACTGCAATCAATGGATAGTCAAGACCGACATCGTCTGGAACGCGTATTGTCCTATCCGGAAGATACCGCCGGTGGTTTAATGAACACCGATACCATCACGGTTCGACCTAATAACACCATTGATGTTGTTCTGCGTTACTTACGCCGTAGTCGTGGCGTCATTCCAGCCATGACCGACCACCTTTATGTGGTTGACCGAGATAACCATTATCTTGGTCAAGTACCTCTCACTGATCTCCTGACTCGAGAACCCAGTTTACGTGTCGGCGATTTAATGAATACCGAGCAAGAAGCTATTTTAGCTGATATGCCCGACAACGATGTTGCCACCTTGTTTGAGCACCGCGAATTAGTTTCTGCTCCGGTTGTTGATGAAAACAACGTACTGTTAGGGCGTATTACCATTGATGATGTTATCGATGTTATCCGTGAAGATGCTGAGCATTCCTTAATGAGTATGGCGGGTTTAAGTGAAGAAGAAGATATGTTCGCGCCAGTGGTTGCCAGTACCCGCCGCCGTGCGCTCTGGTTAGGCGCTAATCTTGTCACTGCATTACTCGCATCTTGGGTTATTGGTCTATTTGGCGCAACGATTGAAAAGCTAGTTGCACTCGCTATTCTCATGCCAGTAGTTGCAAGTATGGGAGGTATCGCCGGTAGTCAAACACTTACTATTGTTATTCGTGCGATGGCGCTTGGGCAAATTGGTATCAGTAATGCCGGCCGGCTTATTGTAAAAGAACTTTCTGTCGGTATTTTAAATGGATTGCTCTGGGCTGTGATTATCGCAATTGTAACTATCCTCTGGTTTGACAATGTTCAACTCGGCTTCATTATTGGCGCTGCTATTATTGTAAACCTCATCACCGGTGCCTTAGCGGGTGCAACTATTCCTCTTTTATTAAAAAAACTTGGTGCCGATCCAGCACTGGGTGGTGGTGTTGTACTAACAACTATCACTGACGTTGTTGGATTTCTGGCTTTCCTCGGACTCGCCGCTTTATTTCTTGTTTAGGTAAACCAAGCAATGTGGGATGAACGCGACAAAGAAAATGATTTTCTAAAATCTGAGTTCTCATGTATCCCCAAAGCAGGCAAAGTACTTTGCCTCGCGGAAGGTGAAGGCAGAAATGCAGTCTTTTTAGCCATACAAGGCTACCAAGTTACTGCGGTTGATTAATCTGCCATTAATATAATGCACTAACCCTGCTTAATTATTTCTTATGCACGCCCCATTGCACGTTTTTCAAGTGCTTCTATTCGTGCTTCGATTGGTGGGTGCGATGAGAATAAAGCCATAATACCGCCCTTGTCATTAATACCAAATGCTGCCATTTGTTCTGGTAACGGTTCCGGTTCTACCTGACCTAAACGTTTTAGTGCATTAATCATATTTCGATGCCCTGCTAAATCGGCACCACCCGTATCTGCAATAAATTCTCGTTTACGGGAGAAATACATCACAATGGTTGACGCTAAAATAGATAATACAACTTGTGCCACCAGCACAGTTACAAAATAACCAATACCATAACCTTGATTATTTTTTAAGATTACCCGATCAACCACATGACCAATAACGCGTGAAAGGAATACAACAAAGGTATTCACCACACCTTGTATCAATGCGAGCGTCACCATGTCGCCATTAGCAATATGGCTCATTTCATGCCCAATTACGGCTTCAATTTCACCTTGTGACATGTTATCCAATAAGCCTTGAGAAACTGCCATTAAAGCTTTATTTTTACTTGCACCTGTTGCAAAAGCATTCATATCTGATGCGGGGAAAATCGCCACTTCCGGCATTTTAATTCCAACAATCTTAGCCTGTTTCTCAACTGTGCTAATTAGCCAGCGCTGCATATTATTACTTGGATTAGTTATCACGACAGCACCAGTCATGCGTTTCGCCATCCATTTCGATATCAATAACGAAATAAATGAACCACCAAAACCAATCACACCGGAAAGAATAACAAGTGCCTGAATATTAAGGTCCGAGCCATTCTCTGCGAGAATGCTATCTACACCTAATAGGCGTAACGTAATACTCAACACAACCATAATGGCGATGTTAGTCATAATAAATAACATAATTCGTTTCATTGTCTTACCTTATCCAATCACACGGGTGTTCGTTAAATAATTAAAATTAGTTGTTGCTTAAATTGCGTGCTTGCAGAAAAAATCAATATGGAAATCATTTCTTATCCGGCTCAATACAAAGGACTTCTTCGAGCTTCAAACCCGTCATGCCATTGATAGTTCGCCACAAATAATAAAAAATCCCCATCATCATTAACGTAGAAGGCAACGCAATGACGGGGTAACTTAATAACGTCATCTGTCCTAGCTCTTCATTAAATGCGCTACTCCCAGCTGGGCTGGTAACAATCCATTTAGCAAGAACGTAGTTCAATACTGACGATAAGAAAAAGGTGCTACCCAGCATATAAGTCGCTTTTAATAGGCGTGTTTCAAATACCTCGGTACTACCTAATTCACTGAGCTTTTGTTTAATTCTTTCAACCTGCATTATCTTTGGGTTATAGATTAAAGTTTTAATCAGCGGGTATCTGGTGCGAGTTGAAATAAGTACCGCTATTCCTATAATTCCTGGAATAGTCGCCTCTTTAATTGCTAACCACTGTGGATCCAGTTTCAATAAACCTATGCCACCTGTCAGCAATACGCTAATCAACCCCAACAAAGCGATAAAGTTAAATTTCTTGTATTTGAGTAATTCAAATAGTCCCCAACCGATGGGAAATGACAATGCCAACAACAATGCCCCAACAGGTCCAAGATCTTGTTCAGCACTCAGC
>JALTKP010000114.1 GCA_027078075.1 Gammaproteobacteria bacterium
AGTTCAGTGCCACCCAGTGTGATCTTGCTGCCAGAGAGACTGTTATCAAAATTGATGGTGTCGGTACCCGCCTCGCCCGTGGGACAGCCACCGACGATTGCGTCGGTATTGGCTGCATTAATGGCCTCACGTAGTGTGCAAGTGCCGGTTGTTGGGGTATCAGTTGCATTAGTTACAGTAATATTAGCTGCGTAGGCGGCAGTACTGCCACAGGCCATTGCCTGAACAATGGCTAGAGAGAGGATTTTTCTGCGTAGTGTTGATTTGTTGGGTGTTGTGTTTATAGCGTCTGAAGCAGACAAATTTGAACCATTAGCATTCATAGTATTTGTTAAACCTGTGTATGGAATATTATTCTTGTTTTTATTTTTTTGTAACATTTTGTAAGGTTAATGTAGACCATATCCGGGCTTTGTCTAGTTTGTTAGACTTTAGTTTTTTTATGAAGGATAATTAATGTAAGTGATTGATTTAAATGAAAACACTGGTGCAAAGCAGATTGTTGTACCTAGCGCGCTGTATCCTTTTACCAAAGAGCAAGTGCATGATTTTGAATACAGGGAATTTCAACTACTCAATGTGTTCAGGAGTATCTCCGAAGAACAGCGCAAGCAATGTGTAAACATGTGGTTAAAGGCTGGCGCTGTTCCAACAGAGGAACTGGCGTGGCAGCGGAGCGCGCAAGTTTGTTATATGTTTTTTCACAAAGAGAGTGGCCGGCTTGTGGGTGTTAATACGCTTTATAGTGAAACTGATACTGTGACAAATGAGAAGTGGTTTGTTAACCGAATGTTTATTTTGCCAAAGTTTCGCACCACACGGCTAATGATTGTGGGTACGTCATTAATGCTGTATTTTGCCAGTTTGCATTTGGCGCATGAAGGAATGAAAGGTGTGGTGAATATTAATGTAAATATAAAATTACACCGAAAAGGGCTGCGTAAAATATTTTCCAGTTTAGGCTACCAGTTTAGCCACGCAGCAGACAAGCGAGAAATCTGGTTTTTTGATTTCTCTAAAGTGAGTTTTATTAGCCAGCAGTAGCGTTACTTTTGTATACATGTTGTCGGGATTTACTGATTTTACTTGGCTATGAAATATGTTATGTCAGTTTTTTACGTACGTTTTCGGTCTGTTTTATCAATCGTTCTTTATTCTCATCGGGCACTGTTTGTAGTTCGCTCACGCGGGAACTGAACTCGCGAGTGCTCGCCAGCATCTGCTCGATAACTTCTTCAGCCTGAGATT
>JALTKP010000115.1 GCA_027078075.1 Gammaproteobacteria bacterium
CCTGTACTCGCACCCGTTGATAATCGCTTGCCTTCCCACATGAATTTATGATTTCTTATTTGATAAATGTATTCCTCAGCTATTGATAATGAATCTTCCAAATCAACATTCTCAATTAACAAACCAAATTCATCTGCACCTAATCGTGCAAGCACACCTTTGCGCTTCTGATTCTCAGATAATAATTTAGCAACTTCGACCAACAACATATCTCCAGCTTCATAACCATTAGCCGTATTTAGAATATTAAATTGATCGATGTCAAAGAAACACAACGCATGTTTCAAGCCTAGATGACGTGCACTAATAAGTGATTTTCCTATCACTTTCTCAAATTCGCGACGATTAATTAAGCCTGTTAGTGAATCATGCGTTGATTCATAAACCAATTGCTCATTAAGTTCCTGCAGCATCGAATATTGTGCACGATCCATTGCGGGCTCATTGGCATCATCCAATAAAATTGCCTTTCCGCTAAACAACAACACAGCAAGCTCTTCAAAGAAAATAAAACGATCTTTATTACCAAGTACATCAACAAATACAATTTTATTAGCGTGAGGTGCAATCCATGCCGCTCTTAGGCGTTTACTCTGTTCTTTGTCCAGATCGAATAAAATCCAGTCACCCTCTTTTAAACGACGCGCTCGACGTAACCATTTTTCATGTTCCGACTCTGATGAAAATTCTTTTTCTATATTAGGTGCAACATCATCATCTTGCTCTGACTTAGATTCAAATTCATTAATAACCTTTTCCAACTGATCAGCATATTTCTTATCTTGCGCCTTAATAAGGATATCTAACTGATCAGAAACACGGCTAAATACGGCTGAAGTACCATCAAACTCGGAGTTAATTAAATTAACTAACCAATCAAGTGCTGCTCGAACACTATTGGTTCCTTCTGATTCTTCTTCACCAATTAATAAGCCTAGTTGAGCGATCTTATTAACCACTTGCCGAACAAGATGCTCTCTATCCATAAATAAAGAGTCATCTTCAATCGCCATTTTAAGAACAGGCATTTCTAATTGTGTTAACCAGCCATGCATACTCTCTGGCACTTGTGTGTCGGTAAGAATCGTATCGAAAATACTATTTGAAACATCAATAATTTGATTTTCACGCGGTGCAACAACTTTAGGCTCGCCATTTTCACCCACTTCACTCGTCAGTGACGAATAAACAAGCTCCTTAAAATCTTCACGCTTCATATCAGCGCAACTATTTCCTATTCGTGCTAGCGTTTGTACTACCTCGTTGGTCGTCAATGCAGCACCTTGAGCAACTACGTCCACCGCTGCACCAGATGAAGCAGTTGAGTTACTTCTACCATCAGAGAAGGCTGAAGCACTGCTATATGATGTTTGGTCTCTTAATTGGCGCTTCAGTGTTCTTAACTCAGCAACCAATTCATAAATATTATGTTTTGAAATGTCTCTGGCAGGACCAGAGCCATTTGATACCGACATGGCGCCAGAGTTTTGATTATCGGCAACCACACCTGAATCTATATTCGCGTCAACAGCATTTCCGTTTCCGTCTGTACTTTGCTGGTTATCTTGGTACGTTTGGCGAATATCTTCTTCGGGCTCAGTTGATTTTGGAATATCATATTTTAAATCAGGAAGAATACCTCGCGACACTAAGCAACTATTCAGTTCCTTATATAATTGTCCAAGCACCGTAGTCAGTAAAGATTTAAATACTTTATGGCAAACAAGGGTTATTTTGTGGTTTAAGCCAAATGCAGAAATAGCTTCCTGAAATGCATGTGTAAACAATGCTGGACCATAAGGGTTATTTTCATTGCTAATAGAGACTACAAATAATTCTGATAACCGTCTTGAGAGTTGAACAAGCACTTCATTATGAGTTCGCTGAACACTCTCGATCGTTCCTGTATCGGCTAACCATTTATCCAGTGTTTCTTCTTCAATAATCGCTAATTCAATATGTTCATCTGCTAAGGATTTTGTGTTTGCACTTTCATCTGGAATTTGACCATTCTGACTTGAGGCCATTCGTTGAATAATAAATTCAGAAAATAACGATACAAATTTTTCTTTATTATTATTTAATATTCCTAGCGATTCAAAATACAAATTCTGCTCAACAATATCTTTTAGTATTTTTGATTGATCAAATAATGAATCAACAATATGCTCATGAGTATTAATTGCTAAGGGTTTTAAATAGGTAATTACTAATGCTGTGCACTCAGCTATAACATCTGTATTTGCCTGCTGCGAGCGATCTGGAGCACTCTCTTCAGGCTGAGATTGTTGGTAAGTATCCGATAACGCCATCAACTTTTGCATAACATTTGCATCAGGTTCTAATAACATGACACCCGATGACTCAGCATCTTGGTGAACAACCCGCCCGTGTAAACAATGTGATTTATCAATGGTGAAGTGGATATCAATTTCATCGCCTTCATGAATCGGGCACAGAGAACTTTCTGAATCACGAGCATGGCCATTCGCAACCAGCAACATGCCTTCATCACAAAAATCTCTAATAGTGAATTGCATCGCAGGTAAGTCAGGCGCAACCACGTCGGCGATTAAATCAAGCGAATAGCGCTTAAGAACACGCTTATTCCTCCCCTCAAAACAAGGTCCTGATTTTGTTATGTCATCTGTCATAAAAGTCCATCAGTCATGATATTGCGCAGCTACTAGAAACTGCCCCACCCACAATCGTCACTATCTATAGTATCGGTAATTCCCACCAAATATTGAAGCTTTTAATCGATAATTATCAACTTAATTTAAATACTAAAATTCTTCTGGTTTTAGCACCACGAAACTCCTGCAACATGCTAAAATATCTGGGTTTATTACACCAAACAGTGAAACTATGCCTCAATCTGCACGGATTCGTGAAATCCCCTACAATTACACGTCTTTTACTGACCGCGAAATCGTTATTCGCTTCCTCGGCGAAGATATGTGGGAAACGCTCGAACAACTACGTGGCGAGCGGGTCACAGGGCGCTCAGCGCGCATGCTTTTTGAGATTTTGGGGGATATGTGGGTTATTAACCGCAACCCTTTCATTCAGGATGATCTCCTGGAAACGGAAAAACGACGTGATTCGCTCACTCATGCCCTTCATCACCGCCTAGATCAGGTCATCGCACGCGCAGATAGCAACCCGCTAGCACTGAAACTGGCAGAAAAAACTCGCCAAGCCATTAGTGAATTCGAAGAGTGGTTCGCGCAACAGAAAAATGCCCGCGACAACGTACGTAGAAAGCTTTCACGTATTACCCGTTCTGATAACATCGACTTCTCTGGTCTTGCCCGTGTTTCGCATGCTACTGATGCCAGCGATTGGCGTGTTGAATACCCACTGGTCATTATTTATCCAGACACCGAGCAAGAAGTTATTGAGGTCGTCAAAGCCTGTATTGATGCCGGTCTGACTATTATTCCCCGTGGCGGTGGTACCGGCTACACTGGTGGCGCTATTCCACTATCACGCAACACAGCGATCATTAATACAGAAAAACTCGATGCCATCGGCACAATTCAAACTCAACAGCTAGAAGGCTGTAGCGAACCGGTTGCAACAATTAAGTCAGAGTGTGGCGTCGTCACTCGACGCATTAGTGAACATGCTGAAGCAGAACATTTAGCCTTTGCGGTTGATCCTACTTCTCAAGATGCTTCCACCATTGGCGGCAACATCGCCATGAATGCCGGTGGTAAAAAAGCCGTTGTCTGGGGAACCACCCTCGACAATCTTGTATCATGGAAAATGGTGACACCTGATGCCACTTGGTTAGAAATTGAACGTCTCGATCACAACCTTGGCAAAATTCACGATCAGAAAACAGTTCGTTTCCGCATTACTGAATACAAAAAAAATGCTCGTACTAAAATTGGTGAGCCACGTATTTTAGAAATGCCCGGAGAAATATTCCGTTTAAAAGGTTTAGGTAAAGACGTTACCAACAAAACCTTAAACGGTCTGCCAGGCATTCAAAAAGAAGGCTGCGATGGCTTAATCACTTCAGCGCATTTTATTTTGCATAAAAAACCACAATACACACGCACCGTTTGTCTTGAGTTTTTTAATCCCGATGTGCAGCTTGCTGTACCGGCAATTGTAGAAACCAAAGACTATCTCGATAACTATCAAGACATCATGCTAATCGGCATGGAACATCTTGATGAGCGTTATGTGAAAGCCGTAAAATACAGCACTAAAGCACCCCGTGCTGATTTACCTAAAATGGTTTTACTGATTGATGTTGCAGGTAATGATAGCAATAAGGTTGCCGATGCTGCCTCTAACATTGTTAAACTTGCAAATGCTCGCGGTGCCGAAGGTTTTGTTGCCGTTAGTGATGATGCGCGTAAACGCTTCTGGTTAGATCGCGCTCGCACCGCTGCCATTGCTGCACATACCAATGCCTTTAAAATCAATGAAGACGTGGTGATTCCGCTTGATAAACTTGCCGAATATAATGAAGAAATTGAACGCATCAATATCGAGTTATCTACCCAGAATAAATTAAATATTACTGATGCACTGATTGACTACTTAAACAGTGATTTACTGGATAGCAATTCAAGCAGTGACTTTTCTGATACAGAAGAAAACGCCTCTATTTTAGCCGCCAAAAAATCAGCAGCGCTTGAGCACTTACAAGCCACCAAAGATAAATGGCAAAGTATTCTAAAGAACCTCGATAGCAAGGCGGTCGATTCGCCTGAGCTCTTGTCACCAATTGACCCAACCACGATTGAGTCCAATGCGAGCTTCTTTAATTTATTACAGCGCCGCAGCTTACGTATCTCGTTTAGAGAAACGGTTGAGAAACCCTTAAAAGAAATTTATGCAGGACAAGACTTAATCGCTGTTCGTGACAGTATTGATAAAATACATTCAAAACTGCGCGACAGCCGATTGTTTGTCGCCACCCATATGCATGCCGGTGATGGGAATGTGCATACCAATATCCCCGTCAATTCAAATGACTACGCAATGATGCACAGCGCCGACCGTGTTGTTGAACGTATCATGGGGATTGCCACAAAATTAGGTGGTGTCATTTCTGGTGAGCACGGCATTGGCATTACAAAACTACAATTTTTAGGCAAAGCTGCGATAGATGAATTTACAGGCTATAAAGAATCCGTTGACCCTAAAGGACACTTTAACAGCGGCAAACTACTTAAAGGTGCAGGGCTAGAAAATGCCTACACCCCATCACTACGTTTACTAGAACAAGAAGCCTTAATTCTTGAAGCCAGTGAGCTAGGTGACTTAAACGCTGCGATTAAAGACTGTTTACGCTGTGGTAAATGTAAGCCTGTTTGTACCACGCATGTACCACGTGCGAATTTATTGTATTCACCACGTAATAAAATTCTGGCAACCGGGCTTATTATTGAAGCCTTTCTTTACGAAGAACAAACCCGCCGTGGTTTATCGATACGCCATTTTGATGAAATGAATGACATTGCCGATCACTGTACGGTTTGTCATAAGTGTGAAGCCCCCTGCCCCGTCAACATCGATTTTGGCGATGTCACGGTTAAAATGCGCAGCATCTTAAAAGCCTACGGTAAAAAACGCACCAATATTGCAACACGTATGTCGATGGCTTATTTAAATGCCACCGATCCAACCACCATCAAACTGCTTTACACCG
>JALTKP010000116.1 GCA_027078075.1 Gammaproteobacteria bacterium
GTGATGATGATGGTTACATTCTTGGCGCATTAATTATGGATATTGCGACAGGCGAACCGTTAGTGATTGAAGCCAAGACAACCTTGATTGCAACGGGTGGTGCAGCACAAATTTTCAGAACTTCAACCAATGCGCATATTAATACTGGTGATGGAATGGGTATGGCATTACGTGCCGGCATTCCTTTACAAGACATGGAGTTTTTTCAGTTTCACCCAACCGGTATTGCTGGCAAGGGAATGTTGATTACTGAAGCGGCTCGAGGTGAGGGTGGATACCTTATCAACAGTAACGGTGAACGTTTTATGCCGAATTACGCACCGAAGGCGAAAGATCTTGCTAGTCGCGATGTAGTAAGTCGTGCTATTGCGACTGAAATTCGGGAAGGGCGTGGTTGTGGTCCGAATAAAGATCACGTGTTACTTAAAGTTGATCATCTAGGACATGACGTTGTACATAAACGACTTCCTGGTATTTGTGACCTAACGCGTGCATTCCTTGATATTGATCCGGCAGAAGAACCGATCCCCGTTTTCCCAACGGCGCATTACACAATGGGTGGCATTCCGACTAATCGCTTTGGTCAGGTTGTGGTGCCTGTGTCCTCAGGACCAGAAGAAGAAGTGCCAGGATTATATGCTGCGGGCGAATGTGCTTGTGTATCGATTCACGGTGCAAATCGTTTGGGTGGTAATTCATTGCTCGATATTCTGGTATTTGGTCGTGCATCAGCGAAACATATAATCGGCTATCTTGCTGAGCATCGACATCACCGTGAGTTGCCAGAGTCGGCTGTTGAAAAAGCTATGCAACGATTACAGCGTTGGGATAAAACCGATCAAGGTGAAACAGTTGCTAATCTTCGTAATGAATTGAAACTAATCATGGAACAGCACTGTGGTGTTTTTAGAACCGAGTTGGTTCTTGAAGAGGGTTTGCAAAAAGTTATTGAACTTGAGAAACGCTTGCCCAATGTTCGGTTAACCGATCATAGTCAGCAATTTAATACTGCTCGTGTTGAAGCATTAGAGTTAGAAAACTTGATGGATGTAGCAATAGCAACTATTTGTGCCGCATTAGCAAGAAAAGAAAGTCGTGGTGCACATTCGCGTATTGATTTTCCTGAACGCAATGATGTTAATTGGTTAAAGCATAGTTTGTTTTATAAAAAACAACGTCAGGTTGATTTTAAGCCAGTACATACTAAACCGATGAGTGTGGATACTTTTCCTCCTAAGGAAAGGGTGTATTAATGCGTTTTTCTATTTACCGATATAACCCAGATGTAGATAAAAAGCCCTACATGCAGGACTTTGTTCTGGATGATTGTCCCGCCGATATGATGTTGCTGGATGCGTTGCTATTGCTAAAAGAACAAGACGAGACACTCGGCTTTAGACGTTCTTGTGGCGAAGGTGTGTGTGGTTCAGATGCGATGACGATTAATGGTCGCAATGGTCTGGCATGTATCACTTCATTATCAAGTTTGGGTGACAAAGTAACCTTAAGACCATTACCTGGTCGCCCGGTTATTCGCGATTTGATTGTTGACATGGAGCAGTTCTACAAACAATATCGCGCAGTTGAACCATGGCTGCAAAATAACGCCCCAAAGCCTGAAGTTGAGAGGCTACAATCACCAAAACAACGTGAAAAATTAGATGGCTTGTACGAATGTATATTGTGTGGCTGCTGTTCAACAGCGTGCCCGTCATTTTGGTGGAACCCAGAACGCTTTCTTGGTCCTGCTGCATTATTGCAAGCGAGTCGATTTATTGTTGATAGCCGTGATCAGGCCACCGAGAAGCGTTTACAAGATTTAGATGATGCCTATAAATTATTCCGTTGCCATACCATTATGAACTGCGTTGAAGTTTGCCCTAAAGGCTTAAACCCAACCAAGGCTATTGGTAATATAAAACAAATGATGGTTAAGAAAACACTCTAATGGTGGATACAAGATTGGCGTGGCAATGTCGACGCGGCATGTTAGAGTTGGATTTGTTTTTATCAACATTTCTTGAAAAAAAGTATGACCAGTTAGACAGTGATTCGAAAAAGAATTTCGTTGAATTACTAGATATAGCAGATACAGAGCTGCTTGAATATTTAATGGGTCGTCATGTGCACAAGGAGGCGCGCATACAACATGTCATCGAGGCAATTCGAAAAACTTCTACATCTTAAAATAAAAAAATCACGTATGTTGGCCGTAGTGTTAATTGTTCTACATATTGCTGCGTTTGCGAGTATTTTATTTTCTGTTGGCACGAATCAAATTGTTTTTTGGTTGTTGATAAGCTTGATTACGTTTAGCTTTGTTTATTATTTTCAAAAAACAGTTCTTTTAACACATCCTCAGAGTATTACGAGTGTTACGCAAACACGCCAAGGGGATTGGTCATTGCATTTGTATAATGGCGAGATCATTGATGCAGACTTATGTGATGATAGTTATAAGCACCCACTATTGGTTATTCTGAATTTTAAAACCAATTTAGGACGATTGAGTGCCACGTTGTTTCCAGATGCACTGGAGAATGATTTGCATCGACAATTACGAAGTCGGCTGACCTTGTCTAGGCCTGTTGAGAGAGAAAAACTACTTAGGCGCTAATGGCAGTGTTCTTGTCAGCACAATAATTATCTGGAACTAGAATGGTATCGGGTGAATATTCATCCGTCATGTTTGGGTAGTCCAAGGTGTAGTGTAAGCCACGACTTTCATGACGCTGCATTGCACACCGAATAATCATGTCGGCGACTTGTGCTAAGTTACGTAATTCGAGCAAATCATTGGTGACACGGAAGTTACCATAATAGTCATCAATTTCACGTTGCAGTAAATCAACACGGCTCTTGGCGCGTTCAAGACGTTTATTGGTACGCACAATGCCAACATAATCCCACATAAAGCGACGTAGTTCATCCCAATTATGACTGACCACAACTTCTTCATCTGAATTAGTCACACGACTTTCATCCCAGTCATGTATGTTTTTACTTAAACTGTAACTGGCAAGATTTTTTAAGATATCTTTACTGGCAGATTCTGAAAATACCAAACATTCAAGCAGTGAGTTACTGGCAAGGCGGTTAGCACCATGCAAACCAGTGCAGGCGGTTTCGCCAATTGCGTAGAGCCCATCTATATCTGTTCGACCATTGATGTCAGTTATTACACCGCCGCAGGTGTAATGTGCTGCTGGCACGACTGGCACAGGATCTTTAGTCATGTCATAACCGTATTCTAAACAACGTGCATAAATATTCGGAAAGTGGCGTTGAATAAACTCGGCAGGTTTGTGACTGATATCAAGTAGTACATGTTCAATACCGAGGCACTTCATTTCATTATCAATGGCGCGGGCAACCACATCGCGTGGTGCTAATTCAGCACGTGGATCAAATTCTTCCATGAACCGTGAGCCATTGGGCAAACGTAATTTACCACCTTCGCCACGAATTGCTTCTGACATCAGGAAGGTTTTAGCCTTAGGGTGGTAAAGGCAAGTAGGGTGAAATTGAATAAATTCCATATTGGCAACCCGACAACCGGCACGCCATGCCATGGCAATGCCATCACCGGTTGAAACGTCAGGGTTGGTTGTATAAAGGTAGACTTTATTTGCTCCGCCAGTGGCTAACACCACGCAGCGAGATGCAAAACTATGTACCTTGCCTGTGTCGCGCTCAAGAATGTAGGCCCCACGGCATTGATTACCTGTTTGACCCATTTTAGCATCGGTAATCAAGTCGACTACGATATGATCCTCGAAGACAGTAATGTTTTTATGTTGTTTAACCTTTTCACCCAGAGTCATTTCAACGGCTTTACCTGTTGCGTCAGCGGCATGAATGACACGACGGCGTGAATGGCCACCTTCACGGGTTAAATGGTAGCAACCATAGCCATCTTCACCTGACTCCCGGGTAAAGAGCACACCTTGCTCAATTAACCACTGAATATTCTGAGGCCCGCGGCTAACAACCGCTTTAACAATATCCTTTTTACATAAACCACCACCAGCATTAAGGGTGTCTTCAATGTGCTTGGCAATGGAGTCTTCTTCATCTAGGACGGCAGCAATACCACCTTGAGCATATAAGCTGGCACTTTCGGTGAGCTCGCCTTTAGCAATAATGGCTATTTTTACAGTATCGGCGAGACGTAATGCCGCGCTTAAGCCGGCTAGGCCACCACCAATAATCAGTACATCGAAGCTAAATTTTTTGCTCATAAGCTTAATAATGGAACATTTTGTTGTCGTTATGGACTAAACTGTGTTTTTACAGTTGCTTGACCATGAGAATATAATAAATTCAGTCAGCTAGCGAACTATCTAGTTGATAAAATGTCTACTTAACAGGCAGATGAGATGTTTGCCTGAGCAAGAGGGGAAAGCCCGGATGGGCGAGAAGAGTGTGGATTATGCGCTAGTAGTGCGAGTCCAAAATGGTGATAAAAAGGCGTTCGACCTGTTGGTGCTTAAATACCAACAAAAGATACTGAATTTGATTTCACGCTATGTGCGAGATCAATCAGAATGTCAGGACGTGGCGCAGGAAGCTTTTATTAAGGCATACCGTGCGCTGGCTGGCTTTCGAGGTGACAGTGCTTTTTACACATGGCTGTATCGGATTGCGATTAATACAGCAAAGAACTATCTGGTGGCGATGGGACGCCGTCCACCTAAGGATGATATCGAGGCATCGGATGCCGAGCAGTACGATGGGGCACATGGACTAAAGGAATACGACACCCCAGAGCAACTAGCGCAAAAGGATGAGCTTGAGGAAGTTTTGAACGAAGCGATTAAGGCTCTGCCAGAGGATTTACGCACAGCCATTATGTTGCGTGAACTGGAAGGACTCAGTTACGACGAGATCGCACAAGCAATGTCATGTCCAGTGGGTACAGTGAGATCACGTATCTTCAGGGCACGAGAAGCAATAGAAGCACGTATTCGCCCGTTGGTTTCGGGTGGTGGTAACCAGTTGAGTAATGACCATGACTAAACATATCGATGAACAATTATCTGCATTTGTTGATGGAGAATTAGCTTCTAAAGAAGCCGATGTTCTTATTTCTAAAATACTTGATAACGATGAACTTCGTTCTCGTTGGGCTAATTATCATTTGGTTGGACACTCTATACACGGTGAAAGCACTAATAATACGGTCGACTTGAGTAACAGTATTAGCGCTGCACTAGCGAATGAACCAACCGTGTTTGCCCCACAACCTCGTAAACGTATTATTCCTGCTGCATTTAAACAAGTTGCTGGCATGGCAATTGCCGCAACAGTTGCTGCTGCTGCCGTGTTAATGGTTCAGCCAGAAGAGCAAAATTTATTTAATCCCGCAGGAAGCGGTAATGGTAATGTGGCATCAATCACAAGCAAACAAAATGTTGTTCCTGTTGTTGAGAATGGTGTTAATTGGTCTGTCGCTCAGCCATCTGTTGCATCTAAATTAAATACCTATCTTGTTAATCATAATGCGTATTCAACGCCGGTACGTGGCACATTGCCTTTTGCACCGATTGTGAGTTATGGGAATAAGCATACTGTGTCTGTAGATGATTCTGTTGTGCTTGAATACAATCCAACTGGGAGCAGTGTTCGTCGATGAGACGTAGTTTTTTAATAACGGTTTTATT
>JALTKP010000117.1 GCA_027078075.1 Gammaproteobacteria bacterium
CGCAATGAACCTCTAAGGAGAAACCACTTACCTGATCGCGCGCAAACCTTGCCAATAAATCAAAAATGCAATAACAAAAAAACCAGACATGATTCACAAGATATAAAAATATTCTTTTAAATCCTGTTCATCTTGTCAAAAAATCATTCATCGTCTGTTTCTTTCGCCTTAGTATCAACCTGTGTCCGCATATGAGGAAACAACAACACATCACGAATCGATGCAGAATCAGTCAACAACATAACCAAACGATCAATCCCAATGCCCTCGCCTGCTGTTGGTGGCAAACCATGCTCTAACGCAACCACATAATCCGCATCAAAATGCATCGCCTCATCATCGCCAGCATCTTTTTGTTCAACCTGTTCACGGAAACGTGCCGCCTGATCTTCGGCATCATTTAATTCCGAGAAACCATTTGCAATTTCACGGCCACCAACAAAGAACTCAAAACGATCAGTCACAAACGGATTATCATTATTACGACGTGCTAATGGTGATACTTCAGCAGGATAAGCAGTAATAAAAGTAGGATTTTTTAATTGATGCTCTACTGTCTTTTCAAAAATCTCAATCTGAACCTTACCAAGGCCATAGCTATCCTTCATATGGATATCTAAACCTACAGCAATCTTACGTGCTTCATCTAAATCATTTAGCTGAGCTTCACTAAGATCTTTATTGAAATGCAAAATAGATTCAATCACCGTCATACGTACAAACGGACTACCAAAATCATATTGCTCACCTTGGTATTCAACAATTGGTGAACCTAATAAGTCTTGAGCCAAACCACGCAACAGGTCTTCTGTGGTATTCATCAAGTCATGATAGTCAGCATAAGCTTCATAAAATTCTATCATAGTAAATTCAGGATTATGCCGTGTTGATAAACCCTCGTTACGGAAGTTACGATTAATTTCGTAAACGCGTTCAAAACCACCTACCACTAAACGCTTAAGGTATAACTCGGGAGCAATACGCAAGTACAAAGACATATCCAAGGCATTATGATGTGTTGTAAATGGTCGTGCTGTTGCGCCACCAGGAATAGCCTGCATCATCGGTGTTTCAACTTCCATGAAATCACGTTTGTTAAAGAAGTCACGAATGTAACCAATAATCTTAGTACGCATCACAAATGTATTACGTGATACATCATTCATAATTAAATCGAGGTAACGTTGGCGGTAACGTGCTTCCTGATCAACCAACCCGTGAAATTTCTCAGGTAGCGGACGCAAAGCTTTTGTTAGCAAACGAATCCCATCTACTTTAACGGATAGCTCACCTGTTTTGGTTTTAAACAAAACACCTTCGGCACCAATGATGTCGCCAATATCCCACTTCTTAAATTGAGTATTGTAAAATCCTTCAGCCAAGGTATCACGCGTTACATATAGCTGCATTTGACCTGACATATCTTGCACATGCGCAAAGGAAGCTTTGCCCATCACACGTCGTGTCATCATACGACCAGCAATACTGACACGAACAGCATCTTGTTCTAATGTCTCACCATCAACGTCACCATATTTTGCATGCAGTTCTGCTGCCATGACATCACGACGAAAATCATTCGGAAAAGTAATGTCGTCCGATTCACGTAAAGCCGTTAGTTTAGTGCGGCGTTGAGATATTTGTTCATTTTCATCGATGTCAGTCATGCTATTTTCCGATTATGCTTTGTTATTAATAGTAACACGCGTTAAATAATAATTTTACAAACCTTGCTTAAGGCTTGCGACTATAAACTGGTCGAGTGCGCCATCCAAAACTGCCTGAGTATTGCCTGTTTCCACACCCGTACGTAAATCTTTAATTCTTGATTGGTCCAATACATAAGAACGAATTTGACTTCCCCAACCGATATCCGATTTAGTTTCTTCAACCGCTTGTTGGTCAACCGATCGTTTCTGCATTTCCATTTCATACAACTTAGCTTTTAACTGCTTCATCGCCGTCGCTTTATTCTTATGTTGCGAACGATCATTCTGACATTGTACAACGATACCGCTTGGATTATGCGTGATACGCACCGCTGATTCGGTACGGTTTACGTGCTGCCCGCCTGCGCCACTAGCGCGGTACACATCAATCCGTAAATCTGCAGGATTAATATCAATTTCAATATCATCATCAATTTCAGGTGAAACAAATACCGCAGCAAACGAGGTGTGGCGACGGTTACCTGAATCAAAAGGTGACTTACGCACTAAACGATGCACACCAATTTCCGTTCGTAACCAACCAAAGGCATATGGACCACTAATTTGAACCGTTGCCGACTTAATACCCGCCACTTCACCTGCGGAGGCTTCAATGATCTCGGCTTTAAAATCATGCTGCTCCGCCCAACGTAAATACATACGCAATATCATTTCAGCCCAATCTTGCGCTTCTGTACCACCAGAGCCAGATTGAATATCAAGAAACGCATTATTAGGATCCATTTCACCGGAAAACATGCGTTGAAATTCGAGTTTTGCGAGGCCCTTTTCTTGTTCATCAAGATCTTCAACAACAGCATCAACAGTGTCTTGATCTTGTTCTGCTTCGGCCAGTTCGAGTAATTCTTTCGCTTCAGTAAGCCCACCGGTAAGGTTATCAAGGGTATTAACAACCTGCTCTAACATAGCGCGTTCACGACCTAATGCTTGGGCACGGTCCTGATCATTCCATACATCAGGATCTTCAAGTTCACGGCTAACTTCTACTAAGCGTTCAGACTTGTTTTCGTAGTCAAAGGTACCCCCTAAGCTCATCTGAGCGAAGCAGCATCTCTTTGATTCGAGTGTATATAAGGTTGAGTTCTAACATTATTAATAGCTGTTATTTCAAAGCGTTGAAGTTTACTACAGAGCGCGCTTGCACTCCATTATATTTGAATCAGACTGGTTCAATCTGCTCTACCATCAATTGCGCACTTTTTCTGCCATTAAACTCGTTCACATCTAAACGGTAGGCAAGTCGAACCTGACGCGTACCGGCAGCCCAGCCCTCATCCGTCACATTGAAAGCGATTGCATCAATACAGCCACTGTTATCTGGTAATTGCAGCATCAATTTAAGGTGTTTTTCGCCCAATACTTTCTTACTGACAATTTCAAACTCACCATCGAAGGTTGGTTCAGGGAAGCCTTGTCCCCATGGCCCTGCATTACGTAATTTCTCAGCAAACTCCAGATTTAATTCTTTTGCTGCAAGTTCACCGTCACTGACGATAACCCCCTGTAAGTCTTCATCTGAAACCAACTTACGTACTTGCTCATCAAAAGCCGTGCTGAATTGAGATAAATTTTCAGCGGGTAGACTCAAACCTGCCGCCATTGCATGGCCACCAAATTTACTGATCAAATCAGGGTGTGTTGCAGCAACTGCGTCCAGTGCATCACGAATGTGTAACCCAGGAATAGAACGCGCCGAACCTTTAATTGTGCCTGCCTCTTCTCCGGGAGCAAAAGCAATCACAGGCCGATGAAGTTGTTCTTTTACACGTGATGCAAGAATACCAATTACCCCTTGATGCCAACTTGCATCATATAGGCAAACCCCTACTGGCTGCTCCTCATCAAGATCAAGTTTATCCAAGGCTGCGAAGGCCTGTTGACGCATATCAGTTTCAATTTCACGACGCTGTTTATTAAGGCTATCCAGTTCTTGCGCTAATTTAAGTGCATGCACAGGGTCATCCGTTAACAAGCACTCAATACCTAACGACATATCTTCTAGTCGCCCAGCGGCATTCAGTCTTGGTCCTACGGTAAAACCAAAATCGGATGCCACACACTGTGCTTGATTGCGCCCTGCTACACGTAATAAAGCTTCGATACCTTTACAGCACTGACCTTTACGGACTCGAGCTAAACCTTGAGCAACTAAAATACGGTTATTATGTTCAAGTGGCACCACATCAGCGACTGTTCCTAGTGCCACAATATCCAGCAAGTTACCTAAATTAGGATCTGTAATTGCATTTTCTTCAAACCATTGTTGTTTACGCAGTTCAGCGCGCAATGCCAGCATGACATAGAAGGCAACACCGACACCTGCCGTACTTTTAGCAGGGAATGTATCTCCATTCTGGTTTGGATTAACAATCGCATCGGCATTAGGTAGAACATTACCGGGTAAATGGTGATCGGTAACAATGACATTTATATCCGCTTGCTTCGCTGCTGCAACGCCATCGACACTGGAAATACCATTATCAACCGTAACAATTAGATCTGGTTTTCTTTCAAGAGCAAGTGCAACTATTTCAGGCGTTAAACCATAACCATAACTAAAACGATTCGGCACTAGATAGTCTACATTTTGTGCGCCCATCATTTTTAATGCACGCATCATCATCGCACAACTTGTTGCACCATCTGCATCGAAATCAGCCACAATTAAAATTTGTTGTTGCTGTTTCAATGCATCAACCAACATTGAAACTGTTTTATCTATACCCATCAATGAATCATAAGGCAGCAATTGTGATAATGAATATTCCAACTGCGAAGAATCTGTGATTCCACGTGATGCGTAAATATGTTGCAGTAGTTGATGATGGATAGATTTGAGTTTTATATCTTGAGCAACTCGACGCACGATCTGCTTATTGGTTGATGCCATTACAAAGCATCCAGTAAGTATGTCGATTTAATCTTTCGTTTCCAAAACTGCCCCTGATGATGTTTAGTAAAAGCAACACGGGTATTTCCTGTCAATAGATTAAGCTGCCCCAGTTGCTTTTTCTTAATTAATTGCATTGCTGGTTTTAGCCATTTTTTTTCCACTTCTAATAAAAATTCAATATAGGCTTGTGGATCATCTTCAATTGCATCAAAAACGATTATTGAGTTTTTATCTAAATTTATGGAATCAATATCACCGAGTGATTTCTCAGCTACTGTACTAGTTATTTTAGCCAGTCCCTGTGTGAATAAATCATTTGCATAAACCGCATCAAACACCTGTTTGTATTTTGCGCGTAACAAATAGCCACCACCCCAAAACCACAGACCATTGACACTAACCAAGCCTCGTTGCTCACGCTCTTTATTAACAACACTTTGTGTCATTTGCATTTGTATTTCATTTTGTAGCATTCGCCACTTTGACGCATCCTCGCCTTCCGGTAGGTATTGCAATATATTTTGACCACTCACTTGCTTTAACGGTGTAAATATTGCTTCAATTTTATCGGCTGTCCTGAAAAATAGACTTTGCTGATGACCATGATGCGTCGTTATCCCATCTTCAAGTAACATTTCATCAATTTCACTGACCAGCTGTGCTAGTTCATGCTTGGCTAAATCAAAAGTACTTTTATCAAATAACAAGACATGATCAAGATCGGGATGTAAATAGACAGGCTCTGCACATAACCAATAACCAGTTGAGGCATCTAGCCCTGCACCAAACGCCATAATTGCAGCGGTTGGAAACGTATCGGGATCAGAATAAGGAAGAGTAAATGCTTGCGCTAACGCAATAGGCTGAGAATCAATTGATTCTTTTTTACCACGAGAGAAAATTTGTCTCAGGCTTGTTAGAGGCTTTTCAGCTTTTTTAAATGCTGCTGAAAAAGCATCACGATCAGAATCGGGAATAACCAGTGGCGGCAAAACCAGTGTTAGATTTGATGCCGCCACCTTAAAACCACTTATTCCAT
>JALTKP010000118.1 GCA_027078075.1 Gammaproteobacteria bacterium
TTATGAATATAGATATCACTGGGCACCACATCGACATCACTGACTCAATGCGTAACTACGTCAGCACTAAATTTGAACGTCTCAAAAGACATTTCGATAATGTTACTGACACACACGTTATTTTGACGGTTGAAAAACTACGTCAAAAAGCAGAAGCAACTATCCACATTAAGGGTCATAACGTATTTGCTGAAGCTGTGAGTGAAGATATGTATGCTGCCATTGATAGTTTGACTGATAAACTTGATCGTCAAATCAAGAAGCATAAAGAAAAAGACTCAAACCATCACCGCGCGACCGGTGGTTTAAAGAATCAACCGTTACAAGTTGAAGAATAAATAGTTTAGGAAAAAAATGTTTTATGAATATTATCGATATCCTCTCGCCTGACTGCATCGAGAGTGCAGTTGGCGTTTCCAGTAAAAAACGGGTGCTGGAAAAATTAGGAGGACTAATAACAACCCATAACCCAGAACTAAGTGAAGATGAAATCTTCGAAAGCTTGGTTTCTCGTGAGCGTCTTGGCAGCACCGGCATTGGTCATGGTGTTGCCATACCTCATGGGCGCGTAAAAACCGGCGGTAAATCTGTTGGCTGTTTTATGCAATTAGAAAACTCAATTGATTTCGATGCTATTGATGGCAAACCAGTTGATCTCGTTTTCGGCTTACTTGTACCTGAAAATTCGACTGACGAGCACTTACAAATACTAGCAACACTTGCCAACCTGTTTAGTAATGAAGCTATTTGTGACAAACTCAGGCAAGCAGCATCAGCAGAAGAACTGCATACAATCATTACTAACTGGCAAGCAACAACTGACTAATTATGATTACATCCATTTCCGTCAAGGATTTGTTCGAGACACATCGAGATAAGCTCACACTCGATCATATTGCGGGCGGTGATGGTCATGATCGCTATATTCAGTTTGAAGATACCCAGCTAGCTGTAGAAGATGTGCCAGATGTGTCCTTTGTTGGACATATGAATTTTATTCACCCGCATAGAATACAGGTCATTGGTTATCGGGAAACTGAATATCTAGAAAACCTCAATGAAACTGATCGCAACACAGCTATTCAAGGTTTATATGATGGTAATCCCCTCTGTATTATCATTGCCAATAGCCTTCAGGCTTCTGAAGAAATGAAGGCACTTTCAGATAGTACTGAGATTCCTTTATTTTTATCGCTACAAAACAGTCAATTCATTGTAAATCACTTGCAGTATTATTT
>JALTKP010000119.1 GCA_027078075.1 Gammaproteobacteria bacterium
CCGGGAATCTGAACGTGTCAGCGTGGTTCGTGGTGATAAGCGCCGCCGTTTGCATAAGGCTTTTTTACGTTATCACGATGCTGAAAACTGGCCAATGCTGCGTGCCGCCTTAAAACGCATGGGACGATCTGATTTAATTGGCAATGGCAAACAGCATCTTGTTCCAAGTTGGCAGCCAGCCGGCACAGGTGGGCGCCCAGAAGGAACTCGAGGCTATGCGGCTGAAAAGAAACAAGCCGCACAAGATAAACGTAGCGGCAAAAAGACCGCAACTCAATCACGGCGTAAACCGGCATCTAAAAAACAAGTAATATCAAAGGGTTCATCAATCAGGAAAAAGAAGCACGTACGTAGAAAATAACAACAATAAAATTAATAGATCTCACATTTTCCATACAGTTATGCTTTACTGAGCCGATACAATCTATAGTAAATAGAGTACCCGGTAAGCACTGACATTATGATTTCAACATTACCCCTAAAAACAAGAAAATTCTTCAACATAGAATCATCTCAATATAATTACATTAGAAACATCGTCATTCTAGCTGCCATCTATGCACTTGCGGCACGACTTGGTTCATTTTTTGCGACGGCTGATGGCAATATCACCTTGATCTGGCCACCCTCTGGCATTGCTCTGGCGGCACTGGTTATATTTGGTAACCGTTTATGGCCAGGAATATTCATCGGGGCATTGATTGCCGATATCATTGTAACTAATAATATTTTAGCTTCTATGGGAATGGCCGCAGGAAGCACTGCATCAGGCTTACTAGGTAGCTGGTTATTATCAATTTTTATTGGCAAAGAAAATCCTCTTTCACGAACTATTTATCTCTATAAATTTTTCATCATTGCAATGACTTCTACTACCATTGCTGCCTTTATTGGTACAGTTATGCTAGTTAGCAATGGGGTTGCTGATCCTGCTAATTTCAACTCTATTATCCTTACATGGTGGCTTGGTGATACGGCCGGCATCTTTGTCTTTACTCCTTTAATTCTTGCTTGGCAAAGAAACATTCAACCACCCTTAATGGTCAACCCCAAATACTTTGAGATAGTTCTCTTTACTATACTATTAATATTAATTTCTTCTTTACCTTTTATTTCAAGCCTTCCTCTACATGTTGTTGGCTACCCTCTTGCCTTTATTAGTTTTCCTTTTTGTATTTGGGCTGCTTACCGTTACTGCATGAAACAAGTTACTATCACGATTGTTATTATC
>JALTKP010000120.1 GCA_027078075.1 Gammaproteobacteria bacterium
AAGCCTGTTGTTTGGATTGTGGGTAAAGTAGCTAACTAAATAGGCTAGCACTTAAAATTTATGTAATAGAACACATTACAGTCGGGTCTTTATATGGAGCATTTACCTTATAAAAATAATGGAGTATTAGAATATGAATATTAAAGCTTTATATGGTCTCTTACTATTAGTTTTACTGAGTATTAGTTCTTCTTTGGTCTTTTCTGCAGAACGAGTAACGATCCCATCAGGCTCATTTCAAATGGGTTGTTCAATTAATGATAATGACTGCGATGTGGATGAAGGTCCTAAAGGTGGTATAGCCGTCATGGTCAAAGAATTCATGATTGATAAACACGAGGTATCTGTGAGTGAGTATCGCACTTGCGTTGAAGCAGGGAAATGCACTATTCCCAAAGATCATAATCGAAATAAATATTGTAATTATGGAGATGACAGCCGCAATGATCACCCTGTAAATTGTGTCGATTGGGCTGAAGCGAAAAGCTATTGCGATTTTGTAGATGGAAGGTTGCCTTATGAGGCTGAATGGGAAAAGGCTGCTCGGGCGGGCAGCAAAATGCGTTTTCCTTGGGGACAGGAAGTGAGTTGTAAGAATGCGATTCTTGATGATGGAAAGACCACCGGTTCAGTACCTAACGAAGGTGATGGTTGTGGTGAAGACCGTACTTGGAAGCGAGGCAGTCGCGCTGCTAATAAATTTGGTCTTTATGATATGTATGGAAATGCTGGTGAGTGGTTGTATAACTGGTATTCAAAAGATGCGATAAAACAGCTATATGCCAAAGGTGATTTGGCAGGACCTACAGAAGGTCGGCGTAAATTGGTGCATGGTGGCTCATGGGATGAAAATCGTGTGAATTTACGTAGTTCATTCCGTAACGTGAAGAATCCTGTTAGTGGCGAGGGTATCTATGGCTCATTAGGCTTTCGTTGCGCTTATGATAAATAGTTGAGAGGATGGTTTTGTGTTTAGGGCAGAAAATATAGGCGATATTTAGAATGGCTTTGGTCAGTGTTAAATAATTACGAATGAAGAAATCAGTTGTTAGTATTGGTTTGGTTAATCCCAAAAGCCCTCATAATGTCAGCTCAATTATGCGGACGGCAGGTAATTTCTCAGTGGATAGTGTTTTTTACACGGGTAAACGATATCCGCGTGCATTAATGCGTAATCCGGGTTTGCCAGACATGCACAGGAAAGTAGGGCAGTTGATTTCA
>JALTKP010000121.1 GCA_027078075.1 Gammaproteobacteria bacterium
AGCAAACGTACCTGCATGGGTTAAAGCAGTTGCGTTAACAGAAGCATTACAATTTCATACTTCCCAATTATTTGATTCGTCCGTTACTGATGTTGCCACTGTGCCGAGTGGTGTGCGTGACTGGGTATTACAAGTATCAACGCCTGAACGCGCCATCATGGAGGTGCTTTATGATGTGCGGGATGATGCACACTCATTTACCCATGCAATGGAATTATTTGAAGGCCTAACGACGTTGCGCCCCAACAAGGTCAACCATTTATTACAGCATTGTAAAAGCGTTAAGGTTAAACGGTTATTTCTGTTTATGATGGAACAGTTTAGTTACTCGTGGATAAAGCGTGTCGAAACAGACCTCGTTGATCTTGGCAGCGGTAAACGCGTTATCGTTAAAGGTGGGAAGTTGAATAAAAAATATATGATCACAGTACCGGAGATGTATGCCGCTTAATCAAGACAATCCTTATTACCATCAGGTTGCATTGTTGATTGCAATATTGCCCTTGGTAGAGGAAGAAGACTGTTTTGCTTTAAAAGGTGGCACGGCAATTAATTTATTTTTTTATGATATGCCGCGCTTGTCGGTTGATATTGATTTAACCTATTTGCCGATTGAAGATCGAAAAACATCTCTTGATGCAATTAGCAATGCATTAAACCGTATTGCAGTGTGGGTGACAAAAGTGCTTAAAGGCACAAGCGTTGAAGTGTTAAAAGATGCACAGGAAAATGTTTTAAAATTAATGATTACCCGTCAAGGGGTGAGAGTAAAAGTTGAAGTCTCACCCGTGTTGCGCGGCAGTTTTTTAGCGGCAAGCAGCATAGATATATCAGCTTCAGTAGAAGAACAGTTTTCGTATACCAGCATGCATGTGCTTAACCGGAATGAGGTTTATGCGGGTAAATTATGTGCTGCTTTGGATAGACAGCATCCACGTGATTTATTTGATGTAAAAATGTTATTCGATGCCGAAGGGTTAACAACGGAATTAATAAATGTTTTTATGGTTTATTTAATCAGTGGTAATCGCCCTATAGCTGAAATGTTAGCGCCAAGAATGTCATCATTAACCTCAGCGTATAATGAACAATTTGTGGGAATGGAATTTAGAGAAACGACATTAGAAGAGCTGGAGGAGACTCGGTTACGGTTAGTTAAAGAGATTAATAACAAACTGACTGATAAGCAAAAACAGTTTTTAGTTTCTTTTAAATCACTACAGCCGGATTGGAGTTTGTTAGATACCGGTGATGTGAGTCATTTTCCTGCTATACATTGGAAGTTATTAAATCTTGAAAGAATGGATAACAAGAAACGACTAGAAGCTCTTGCCAAGCTTGAGACTGTGCTGTCTGCCGTTTAGGTAATATATCTATAAGCTTTTCCTTATGATAGCCTTGAGGTGGCGTTAGAATCCCGTTTTGATGATATAACTTATGGTCGTTAGATAAGAACAAAGGAATTACGACAAATGATGTATTCACTGAAGAACAAATTGAGTATCCAATTCTTATTAGTGGCTTTGATAGTATTGTTTTTAACCTCCTGCAGCAGCGTTGAACCAAAGACGTACGAAAATCAATCCCCCAAATTTGAGTTCAATAAATTCCTGCAAGGTAAGTTAACCGGTTGGGGTATTTTTCAGGGGCGTGATGGCGAGGTGCAGAAACGTTTTCGTATTGATATGACGGCAAATTGGGAAGGTAATGTGGGTACCTTTGTTGAGAATTTCACTTTTAATGATGGCACTAAGCAGGTACGGGAGTGGGAGTTAACGCGTATTGATGATCATCATTACGCTGGTAAGGCAAATGACTCAGTAGGCGAAGGTAAGGGGGAAGTGTGGGGTAATAGTATGCATTGGAATTACACTATTACGACAGAGACGGATAGTGGTACGTATGATTTAGATTATGATTACTGGATGCATATGATTGATGATAAAACCCTGATTAACCGCGCGACCTTGAGCAAGTTTGGGGTTACTTTGGGTGATATCGCGGTTACGTTTCATAAACAATAAATGGGTTAAGTCGTGATGCGTCGTATTATTTCTATTCTTGTTTTTTCTCTTATGAGTATTTTGATGTTGAGTGGTTGCTCACCACTGGAAATGCTCAATGCCACAGTGAGTGATGATGGTTATAGCAGTGTTTTAAATAAAAATTATGGCAATAAACCTCGCCAGGGTTTGAATATTCATATCCCTAAACAGGTAAAGAAGAATGCCGATGTGGTGTTGTTTTTTTATGGTGGTCGTTGGCAGTACGGTAGTAAGGATGAGTATAGTTTTGTTGCTGATGCGTTAACGTCACAGGGTTTTATTACGGTGATTGCCGATTACCGCTTGTATCCGCGTGTTGATTGGCGTGAGTTTGTACAAGATGGTGCTTCTGCTTATCAATGGGTAACAAATAATATTCAGAACTACGGTGGTAATCCAAAGCGTGTATTTGTGATGGGACATTCAGCCGGTGCGCATATTGCGGCGATGGCAGCGGTAGATGAGTCGTTGTTAAAATCAGGTACACAACGTCCTTGTGGTTTGATCGGTTTAGCTGGACCTTATGATTTTTTACCTATTCGTGATGAAGATGTAAAGCGTATATATAGTACGGCGTCGGATTTAAAAAACACTCAGCCGATTACGTTTGTGAATAAAGGTGATCCGGCAATGTTGTTATTGCACGGTTTAGATGATGAGGCGGTAAAGCCTAAAAACACCACCGGTATGGCAGCAAAGGCGAAGCAAGTAGGTGTACCTGTCGCAACGAAGTTATATAATGATACCGATCATATTGATATTTTAATTTCATTATCAAGTACGTTTCGTTCTTATGCGCCTGCGCTAAAAGATACCGCCGACTTTATTGCTAAGACTGTTTGCAAATGAAGTTAAGGTTGTTGATGGTGTTATGGTTTTTGTTGTTGGCACCATTGCTATCAGCAAACCAATATAACAAGATTATTTCCTTAGACATTTGCAGTGACTGGATGTTGGCGCGTTATGCTTCACGCGATCAAGTCGCGGCAATGTCACCCTTGTTATATAAGTATCCTACTGAGAAAGAACATCAAGGCTGGCAAACACATGATGGCACGCTTGAGAAAATTCTACAGATAAAACCTGATTTAGTGATCACCGGTGAGTTTAATGCCAGCGTATTACGCGCACGCTTAAAAGAGTTAGGCATTAATGTTGAAACAACGGCATTGCCGCGAACCTTGTCTGAACTACAGGATTATATAGAGCAGTTTATAAGTTTAATTGGTAGTCAGTCTCAAGCGCCATTAATCCCGAATTTAAAAGCCATTCCTGAAAATGCACCGAAATTGTTGTTGTTAAATGCCAATGGCAATGCAACAGGGGTGGGAACATTAGAGAATGAATTGCTGCAGCTCGCTGGTTGGCGTAATTACATGATGCAAAATGGATACGGTAAGATAGATTTAGAACAGTTGGTACAAGATCCACCGGATGCTATCTTATGGTCTGCGCCGGCTTCACCGGCGTTGGCAAATAGTTTGTTTGAACATCCTGCTTTAAAACATGCGATGCAAGATAAACCAATATTGGTGATGGATGATGGTCGTTGGGAATGCCCAGGACCTTGGACGTGGCAGCAAATAGATGTGTTAACTAAGTTACGAGAAAAATGGTTCAAAAAATAAAAATTATTCCTTATCTCTCTATTCTGCTTTTGTTAGTGGCGTGGCTTTCACTGTGGGTGGGATCAGTATCAGTTTCAGTATTAGGTGGCTTAACTGATTTTGTTTCCGGTGTTGTTAGCGATCAAGCCATCATCGTTGGTGAAATTCGTTTACCACGAACCTTGATTGCTTTGTTTGTAGGTGCTGCATTAGGTTTGAGTGGTGCGGCATTACAAGGTTTATTACGCAATCCACTCGTAGAACCAAGCTTGGTGGGCGCAAGTCAGGGCGCTGCCTTAGGCGCTGCATCAGTGTTTTATTTTGGGTTGTTTGCAGCAGCAGGTAGTTTGGCGATTACGATTGCCGGTTTAATTGGTGCATTGGTGGCGTTGTTATTAATGTTGGCGTTGTCGGGAACAGGGCGACCTTCTTTGGTTATTTTGGCAGGACTTGCCATATCAACCATTGCTGGTGCGGCATTAGCCGTGGTGCTTAATTTTGCGCCTAATCCATATGCGATGCAGGAACTGGTGTTTTGGTTATTGGGTTCGGTGTCAAATCGTGGTTTAGATAGTTTGTATGTATTAGCGCCAGCATTACTTATTGGTGGTGTGATCATTTTATCGCAGCGGCGTTTATTGGCGGCACTCGGTTTAGGTGAACAGGTTGCTGCTAGTATGGGGCTTTCGGTCAATCGTGGGAGTCGCTTGGTGGTATTGGGTACGGCTATCTTAGTTGGTGCGTCGGTGTCAGTTGCCGGTAATATCGGTTTTGTGGGTTTGCTTGTGCCGCACTTACTTCGGCCCTTTACAAAATATCGCCCTGATCAGTTATTAATTCCTGCTGCATTAGCAGGAGCACTACTTGTTTGCGCGGCCGATATTTTTGTACGCTTGTTACCTTATGGGCAAGAATTAAAGTTAGGTGTGCTGACTTCATTATTAGGCGCACCGTTATTTATTTGGTTAGTGGTGAAGGAGAGCAAGCGATGGCTTTGATCTCCACACAATCACTCAGCGTTGATACGCGTCTTAAAAATATCTCCATGCAATTACAACGTGGCGAAGTATTAGGCTTAATTGGTCCTAATGGTGCGGGTAAATCAACGTTATTAAAAACGCTTGCTGGTCTTGAGTCATTCTCAGGTGAAATTATGCTTGAAGCGAATAAAATTGATGCTTATTCATCAAGTGAACGCGCCAGACTAATTGGTTTACAGCCACAGATGGTCGATAGCACTTGGCCTATCTCAGTAGAAGAAGTGGTTGCACTGGGACGAACACCTTGGCATGACCGTGATGAAGCGGCGATACAACAAGCGATGCAAATGGCAGGCGTAACTGAGTTTGCTGAGCGGACGATTGAACATTTATCCGGTGGTGAACGTGCAAGGGTTTGGTTGGCACGCGTGTTAGCAGGGCAGCCGCAAGCTTTATTGGTTGATGAACCTGTTGCGAATTTAGATATTCACTATCAGTTATCAGTAATGAACGTTTTAAAAGAATATGCAGCAAATAATAATGGCGTCATTGTCGCCTTACATGATTTAAGTTTGGCAGCCCGATATTGTGACAAATTATGTTTACTTAAGAACGCAGAGTGTGTGGCGCAAGGGTCAGCTGCTGAAGTATTAACCGAATCATTATTACATTCAGTTTATCAAGTAGAAGTTGAAGTGGATTTAAATAGGCAGCCACCGGTCGTGCTGCCTAAATAAACTAGAGTAGTACCCGCTCAATACCACCATTTTCAACTGACTTAGTAAAATCTTCCTGCCAGTTTTCACCGTGAAGATGGTTCATCATTTCAACAATGATGTAGTCAACTTCTAAACCTGTGTCATCCGTATAACGAGAGAGGCCTTGTTGGCAAGCAGGGCAGCTGGTGAGCAATTTAACATTGCCTTTCTTGGCTTTCTTATCAC
>JALTKP010000122.1 GCA_027078075.1 Gammaproteobacteria bacterium
TTATCAAGATTACCCGTTGGCTCATCAGCCAAAACACACTTTGGCTCCGTTACCAATGCACGCGCAAAAGCAGCACGTTGACGCTCACCACCCGATAACTCTACCGGACGATGATGCATGCGACTTTCTAAACCAACCTGCTTTAAAACGTAACAGGCTTTATCTGTTGCAACCGATGGCTTAGTACCACGTAACATTAATGGCATAGCCACATTTTCAACTGCCGTAAACTCGGGCAAAAGATGATGAAACTGGTAGACAAAACCTAAGCAACGATTTCGTAACCGAGCACGCTTTGCTTCGCCAATTTTCGCAATATTAGTGCCATCGATAATGACTTCACCTTGTGTAGGTATATCTAAGCCACCCAACAAGTGTAATAAAGTGCTTTTGCCTGCGCCTGAACGACCAACAATGGCAACTCGCTCGGCACTTTGCACTTGAAAATTAACATCCTGCAAAACATCAACTTTAAGGTCGCCATCTTCATAAGACTTTGCTAAATGGTTACATTCGATCACATTACTCATAACGTAATGCCTCTGCAGGCTGAATGTAAGCGGCACGGCTTGCCGGAATAATTGTGAAAATAATTGTCACTACAAAGGAAACAATGGAAATGGCCGCCACATCTGACCATTGTAAGTCTGAAGGTAATTCGCTAATTAAATATACATCTGGCGATAAAAACTGCACTTGGAATAAACGCTCGATAGCTGGCACAATCGTATCAATATTTAATGACAGCGTAACGCCGCCAATAACACCCAGTGCTATACCAACTAAACCGATGATTAAACCCTGTGTAATGAATATCCAAGTAATTCTAAATGGTGTTGAACCCAGTGTACGAAGGATCGCAATATCACTTTGCTTCTCTGTCACTGTCATCACCATCATGGCGATAATATTAAATGCGGCAATAATGATAATCAGGGTTAAAATAATCGACATCATGCGTTTTTCTGTTTGTACCGCACGGAAGAAATTTTCATGCAATTTAGTCCAGTCGTTTACCACATAACCACCTGGTAATTGCTCAACTAATTCCCTGCTAATAAAGGGTGCATCAAAAATATCTTTTATCTTAATGCGCACACCCGTGACATTACTTCCCATGCGCATCAGTTTTGCGGCATCTTTAATATGAATAACGGCTAAACCACTGTCATATTGGTTATGCCCTGTTTCAAAAATACCGGCAACCGTAAATCGCTTTAACCGTGGCAGAATACCCGCTGGGGTAACTGCTGCCTGTGGTGTCACCATGGTCACTTTATCACCAAGGTATACGCCTAAAGCACGTGCCAAATACTTTCCTAGATAGATCTTAAAATCACCGGCTTTCAGATCATCAAAACTACCTGCCAGAATCCCTTTCTGAACGTCAGATACATCTGGCTCCAAAGTTGGGTCAATACCACGAACAAACGTGGCACTCACATACTGGCCATTTGTCAGCATACCTTCGGTGCGAATAAAAGGGGCTGTACCGATTACTTCAGGGTTAGTAGCGGTACTCTTCATGACATCACGCCAGTCAGTTAGCTCACCGTCTATACCTTTAATGGTAATATGAGATGCTGCACCAAGGATTCGCTCACGAACCTCTTTCTGAAAGCCGTTCATAACCGATAACACCGTAATCATGACTAAAACGCCGAGCATGATGCCGACAATAGAGATCAGTGAAAATATCGAGATAAAATTATTACGGCGACGTGCCTTGGTATAGCGTAGGCCGATATGTACTTCAATTGGACGAAACATGTTGCGCATTAAACCATATGAACGGGATATTGACTACTCACGATATTGAGGCATAAGTCGCAGTTTTTGATTCTGCACCTATATAAGGTATAACATAATGATATTATATTTACTAAATAGCCACGGACTCGGAGCCAAGACATGTTAACCAATAAGATATTGATAAAATCTGCCCTGCTATTGTGCTTGTTCGGTGCATCTTTTAGCCTTTCAGCTGAGACATTAAGCATCATTAATGAACCTGAAAACAGTGAAAATGGTGTATTGAGACCAACTCGTGGTATGACAATGCAACAAGTTGAAGCCAAATTTGGGGCTCCTGTTAATATTAATCCCGCCGTTGGTGAGCCACCGATTACGGGGTGGGTCTATGATAAATATACGGTCTACTTTGAAGGTGAATACGTAATACACGCTGCTGTTAATCGTTAAGTTGTTACTGACATTGTTCTGTATACAGGTGGCCTGTACGCCTGTATTTATACGCTATGAATAAAACCCTTCCCGCTGAATGGTACCCGCAATCAGGGGTGATGTTAACTTGGCCGCATAAGCAAACTGATTTTGCCAGTGAATTAACCCGTGTTGAAGTTGTATTTTGTTTGCTCGCAAGCATTATTAGTCAATACGAACGTGTCATCATTTGTAGTAGTGATGAACAACATACCTTACATATACACCACCTTCTAACTCAAACTAGTTGTCTTCTTGAGAATATAAATTTCTACGTTGTAGCCTCAAACGATAGTTGGGCGCGGGATCATGGCCCCATCACCATACTTGAAGATAACAAGCCAATTTTGCTCGATTTTAAATTTAATGGTTGGGGTAAAAAATACCCTCATGATATCGATGATGCTATTAACGCTGAACTAGCATCACAAGCAGCTTTTAATGCCCCACTGAAATCGCTGGGATTTGTCCTTGAAGGCGGCAGTATTGATAGCAATGGACAAGGTACTCTACTGACAACTAGTCCATGCCTGTTAAAAGAAACGCGCAATCCATTGCTAAGTAAAACCGACATTGAACAACAATTAAAAACGACTCTTGGCATAAGCCAAATACACTGGCTTGATTATGGCTTGCTGATTGGTGACGATACTGACAACCATATTGATATGCTAGCTCGCTTTATCAATCCAGATACAATTTGTCACATGATTTGTGATAATCAGGAAGACCCACATGCCGTATGGATGCGTGAACTAAAACAGGAACTACAAACATTAAGAAAAATGGACGGCAAACCCTACCAACTTATTGAACTTCCTTTTCCTAAAGCCATTTACAATGATGATGGCGAGCGGCTACCCGCTAGTTATTGTAATTTTTTAATTATTAATGGCGCTGTGCTATTGCCTGTTTATAATTGCTCTCAAGATAAGCTGGCTATTAATGTGCTCGCAAAACACTTCCCCAATAGAGATATTATCCCTATTGATTGTCGCGCATTAATTGAACAACATGGCAGCCTGCACTGTATTACCATGCAGTTTCCAACAGGTGTACTTGCGGAGTAAAGCCATGAATATTGCCCAGACTTTTAATGCTGCACTCATACAATTAAAACATGGTGATGATATTGCTCAATACATTGCCAAAGCGGCCCAACAAGGTGCAAATCTTGTGGTGTTGCCCGAACTGCATGACCATGCTTATTTTTGTCAAGTAAAAGATACCATTAACTTTTCACTTGCCAGCCCGATACCCAGTTCTGTCACGGATCATTACAGCCAATTAGCCCAAAAACATGCTGTTGTACTTGTGACATCACTGTTTGAAAAAACTGCTGATACAAAGTTTTATAACACAGCAGTCATCTTTGATACCGACGGCACACTTGTTGGTAAATATCGAAAAATGCACATTCCTGATGGCCCTAATTATTATGAAAAGTTCTACTTCTCAGAAGGTGATTTGGGTTTTAAGCCAATTCAAACCTCCATTGGTAAAATTGGCTTATTAGTATGCTGGGATCAATGGTTCCCAGAAGCAGCTCGTTTAATGACCTTAGCCGGTGCCGACATCTTGGTTTATCCAACAGCCATTGGCTGGGAACCAACTGATACAAGCGATGAAAAACAACGCCAACTTGATGCATGGATGATTATCCAGCGCGCTCATGCGGTTGCTAATAGCGTGCCGGTTATTTCATGTAACCGACATGGCTTTGAAGAAGATGTTAGCCAATCAACAGCCGGCATTGACTTTTGGGGTAATAGTTTCATTTGTGGTCCGCAAGGTGAAATACTAGTAACAACTGATGACTCAGAATCTACCATTATCAGTGCAGAAATTGATCTTAGCCGAACTGCCGCTATCCGCGAAGTCTGGCCCTATTTGCCAGACCGACGAATAGACAGTTATGATGATCTCAATCAATGTTTTCGAGACAAGAAATAAGGAATAATTAAGCATGATCTTATTGCTTCATCCTAATACCGACAAAAATAGCGATGCCTACCGTTCACTACTCGATAGGCTTGCTCAACTAGACGATGTACAAATACGTGTTCATGACGTCGAAGGCATCGAACAAACACTGACTGAAATTTACTTACTCGGTAATACCAGTGCTTTATTAATAGATGAAATGCAAGACTATCCTTGTGTTGAACGCGTAATCCGTATTTCAGATGAATATCGCATTCTCGGCCGCCATGCCGATGAACATCGCCCCTGTTCCTTTGAATACAATGGCGTTACCTTTGGTCAAGATACACTAAATGTATTTGCTGGCCTCTGCGCTGTTGATAATCCTGAACATGTCGAGCTCATGATGAAAGCATTACAAGCAAATGGACAAGTTTGCACACGTATGGGCGCGTACAAACCACGCACCAACCCGTATTCTTTTCAAGGACAGGGTAAAGATTGTTTACCTTGGGTATTTGAACTTGCTGGAAAATATGGCATCAAAGTTGTCGCAATGGAAATCACCCATGAAGCACATGTAGACGAAATCAATGAAGCACTTCAGCAAACGGGTCATCCAACCGGCGTCATGTTGCAAATAGGAACGCGTAATACACAAAATTTTGAGCTATTAAAAAGTGTCGGACAACAAACTACGCATCCGGTACTATTAAAACGGGGCTTTGGTATTACCTTAGAAGAATCAATTAATGCAGCTGAGTATATTGCCAGTGAAGGAAACCAGAAAGTTATCTTTGCATTACGCGGTATGAAAACCAACATGGGCGATCCACACCGCAACTTTGTCGACTTTTCTCATGTCCCCGTAGTAAAACGATTGACTCGAATGCCAGTATGTATTGATCCATCTCATTCAGTTGGCACACGTGATGCCGCACCAGATGGATTACTTGATGTTATGCATGTCACGGCACAAGGCATTATTGCTGGTGCCAATATGGTATTAGTCGACTTCCACCCCGCCCCCACCAAAGCACTTGTGGATGGACCTCAAGCCTTATTGATGAAAGAACTACCGCTATTCCTAGCAGACGTTAATATTGCACGAGAGGCCTATTTAAAACGTTGCGAGTTAATGAAAGAATTTAAGAAACAATCCTGAAGCGAATCAACAGGAGCTCAGGGTAATGCAAATAAGAAGTTTAAGAGTCATCCCAAAGTTAGTTCTTCCTGCTTGTTTCTATTACCATTCTGAGCGAACCAACGGGAACTCTGCTCTGGGTAATGTTAACAAGAAGTTTAAGAGTCATCCCGAAGTTAGTTCTTCCTGCTTGTTTCTATTACCATTCTGAGCGAACCAACGGGAGCTCTGCTCTGGGTAATGTTAACAAGAAGTTTAAGAGTCATCCCGAA
>JALTKP010000123.1 GCA_027078075.1 Gammaproteobacteria bacterium
GAATCAGGCGTACATTGGCAAGCAAGAAAGTAATTTAAGCTCTTTAATGCAGGTTTAAGATCTTTTTGTGATTGCTCTGTTACGTTACCGTTCTGGCAATGCAACATGCAGGTATGGCAGGCTCCTGCTCCACATGAATACGGTACTAAAACACCATTGCGTCGCAACGTATTTAGTACCGTTTCATCTGGCTCAGTTGAGTATGCCTTACCCTGATAGGTAATTTTTGGCACAAGCTTTCCTAATTATTAAAGTCCGAGTACATCATCCTTAGTACTACCTGCAATTGCCATAACCTCAGCAATTAAATCAGCTGGTACATTAAGTTCTTCCAGCGTTGATTGTAAGTGACCAGCGACGGCATTGAAATGATCTTCATTAAGACCTTTTGCGACCAATGGTGCATGCGCTGTACGCATGTCTGTACCACTGTAATTATTTGGACCACCAAAGGCCATTGTCAAAAAAGATTTTTGCTTAGCGTGTTGAGCTTCCATGTCCGTGGTTTCGAAGAAATGACTAATGCTATCATCAGACAAAACCTTGCGATAAAAAATATCGACTGCCGCATCAACTGCACCTTCACCACCAATCTTTTCAAATAATGTACTCATAATTTTGTATTCCTAAAGTAAAAAATAATTAAATTTATTAAATATGTATCTTGAATACATATTTAATTCGTATAAGCTTATAACATCTACTCCAAACGTCAAGAGACCATAGCAAAATTATGCAATTAACCCGCCACACTGATTACGCATTACGCATATTGATTCATCTTGCCGCAAACCCGAATCAACTCATCAGTGTTTCTGAGCTTGCTGAATTCTATGGCATTTCTCGCAATCATCTTGTCAAAGTGGTTCAAGGACTTGTTGAACATAAGTTCGCTAAAACAGTTCGCGGTAAAAATGGTGGTATGCAACTGGCACAAAGCACCAACGATATTTCAATCGGCAAAGTTGTCAGGTGCATGGAAAACCATTTTAATCTTGTGGAATGCTTTAGTGCTGACGATAATAACTGTTCACTCGATGGCGCATGCCGATTAAAAGGTATATTACAGCGCACAACAGAAGCCTTCCTAAAAACACTCGATGCCATTAGTCTCGCTGATATCAGCAAACCTAAACTACGCGAACACATCGTTAACTTAAAATAACGTTACAAGTTGTCCATAACTATCGGTCTGAAGCAGTAATTCATA
>JALTKP010000124.1 GCA_027078075.1 Gammaproteobacteria bacterium
CTTTAATTAAAAGTCGCGCATTGGGAGAGCTACCAAATTCTACATAACGCTGACGAAGGAAATTTACCACTTGCCAATGTGCACCTGTCATTGTGATTCCTTCTTCCTCTGCGATCGATTCTGCTAATTCCTCAGACCAATCATCCAAATCAAGTAAGTAGCCATTTGGATCAGTTTCAATCAATGAATCATCAATAATATATTTCATTATATCTGCCATGACATACTTCCTTAGTCTGAATTGATTTTAATTCTGATCTTAATCTACACCTGTAATAGCCTAGTCGCAAAAATAAATATTGGAAATATTTAATTAATCTTAAATAAAAAAACTAAAAAAATCTACGACATACTTATAAGGTATTTAATGAACTACACCTTCGAAGTGACTGAATAATAAAGTGCATAAGTATATCGATATATACTCTGATTAATTAAGGTTTTACACGTCATAAATACAAGCGATTGACAGCTATTTCTGGTCATGTTCCGCTAAGACATCGACGCAAACGGGGGAGTCAGACATGGGAAGTATCAGACCAATAGTTGGCGCGCAATACGACACAAAGCCAGGCGAATCAATCGAGGTTATCGCCGTTGGGACACGCGGAATTGTGGTTGAATATATTGATGGCCGAGTGGAATTACTCGATCTGGACTGCTGGCAATCGCTGCAACAAAATGCGCGCCCAATCGCGACACAATTACACGCGGTTTAATTCTATCCCGGGAATATCAGGATTCCCATTCTTCTATTTGAGGTTTCTCGCGCTGAGTCGTGAGTAAGATTCTTGCTCTGTCTTTATCTTCTGCAAATATAAGACGGAAATTATTCAGGTCTTCATCTGGATTTTCATTACGTAAATCTTTGATATGCTGTTTAGCCGCCTTGTAATCATCGTACTGTTCTTGCAGTTTAGGGGCGACACTTTTATCTTCATTAGAAAATCGATATACGTAATACGGCATGCTTAATCTCCAAATGGCTCTCAGCCAAAAAATCAGGCTGGGACAGTATCATAAGCAATTAAGTCATGTCGAGAGAGGCAAATACTTAGCGGCTACAGGCCGCCTTACGCCCCCAATAATCAGCCTGAACTGGGTCACAATTAAGACCATACCAGCCTTCATCATACGCCTGAGCCAGTAATTGTTGGGCTTGAGGGTTACCACTACGTGCCGCTGCACTGAATAATTCCACTGCTTTTTTGTAGTCTTTATCTACACCTCGTCCCGTCGTATAAAGAATACCCAAATTTGTCTGCGCTGCATTATTAGACTGATTTGCCGCACGGTGCAGCCACATGGCCGCCTTTTCTGCGTCACGTTCAACACCCAAGCCTAATGAATAAAGGAAACCTAGGCTGTTCTGGGCCTCTGGTAAGCCCTTTTGAGCGGCATCACTATACCAACGTACCGCTTCATTAATATTCGGTTCTACGCCATAGCCATATTCGTACATAACACCAATCAAATACTGTACTTTCAGTTCCTGCCGGTTATAGCTCTGCGGCGCCTTGAAAGGAATAATTTCTGCTGTTTGTTGGTTATCATTATTCATTATCTAATCCTCTTAACAATCGCTGTATCAACGAAGTTTTGCGATGATGATAATTACTAAACAATATCTGTGCCAACAGCAATAAAACCAAATAAAATAGATAGTTACGTGAAATGAGTATTATTGACTAACTGTACATACATGACATTCTGCGTCACATGCTGCCCTTGCTAGCCATGCTATAGCAATAACCTAATTATGAGTGTGTTTATTCCAGACTAAATTAAAGAATAGTTAACCGTAACGCGCCAATAATTCACCCGCATAACCACGTTGAGCACCATTACAGCTTATCGTGCGACGCACTTCAAAGTGCGTACAAACCGCATCACGGTAAGCGGCTTGAGTGAAAGGCGTATCATGATTTGAAATGATAACGGTAACACCACGAGCGGCGAGTTTTTGTGCCTGTTCAGCTAATGCTAGCTGCTCGGCTTCACCAAAACCCCCAGCACTATAGGCTGTGAAATTAGCCGTACGGGTAAGAGGAACGTAGGGAGGATCGCAGTAAACCAAATCTCCACGGCGGGCTTTTTTCATCGCAACCAGAAAAGATTCATTGGTAAAACGTGCCTGTTGTGATTTTTTAGCAAACAACTGCATTTCCTGACGAGGGAAATAAGGACGTTTATAGCGCCCGAAAGGAACATTAAACCCCCCACTATTATTGTAACGACAAAGACCGTTATAACCATGTCTATTCATGTATATAAATAGTGCCGCTTTTAAATAAGGATCATCCGTACGATTAAATTGTTTGCGTAATCGGTAGTAAGCCGTTTCATTATTATTTTTTGGCACAAAGAATTGTTCAACATAGTCAATAAAAGCATCCGCTTCATCTTGCAGACTAATATAAATGTTAATCAAATCAGCATTGTTATCGTTCAATACGTTTAAGCGGTAATGGGTATTCAAAAATAAAGCACAAGAACCAGCAAAGGGTTCTATTAACCGCCCACCTTCTGTCATTAACGGGCGAATGCGATCCAGTAACCGATATTTGTTACCGGCCCATTTTAAAAAGGGGCGTGTGACAACCGCGTCGTTCATGTTGTTCCTAATCGTGCATATTGCACAAAATATTTATGCAAACTGCAGGGCATTGTTTTTGGTTATTTTCCAACATTGCGAGCATTCTATACTAAAAACAGTCGCTTAGGTAATTCTACCATGCATGGCACAAAGCTTGCGATAACAGTTGTGTACTTAATCACAACTGGAGATAAATTATGCAACAAAAAAAATTAAGCATTTTTCTTTTAATGAGTAGCATCTTGGTACTCAATCAGGCTCAAGCAGTTTTACCCGAAGCACTGGCACAAAAGTATGCATCCGCTGATATTAAAGAGAACCAAATCGCTCTGTTCGTTCCCGAAATAGCAGAAGAAGGCAAGGTCGTCCCCATACGAATACGCTCTATTACACTGCCCAATAAGGATACTTATGTAACAGAGGTTAGCTTTTATTCTGAAAACAATACCAACTGTCCACTCTCTCGGTTCGAACTTACACCAAATATGCTAAGTGAAGGACTAAGAACCAACGTAAAATTACCAAGCAGCACTAACATTCATGTGATTGCCAAATTAAGTAATGGTGATGTCATTAGCGGTAGTAAAGAAGTGAAAGTCACCATCGGTGGTTGTGGTGGTGGTAGCCTTATGCCGAGTGATTCTTCTGTTGGAAATTACTGCTTAAAGAAAAATGCTTCCATTCAATAACAAGAAAACGTTTCTCTTAGCAAACTTGTCGGGTGTGTATTCTGCACCCGACCTTTTTAAGGCAAAGCAATGACTAAAGTTATCATTGACTATAATTATGGATTTAATCGTAAAATTTTCACTTGTTTACAAATATCTATATCGTTTCGTCAAGGAAGCACTACACTGTTTGGTATCTTAATATCAGATACAATTTTTATTCACTATGACTAAACAACCTTTCTCACCAATTCTCAGTTCTTTAATATTTTCGGGGCTATTTGTTACTATTCTGATTTTATTAAGTGCCTGTACAACCTCTAATGCAGTTCGCGTTATAACAAGTAAGCATCCAGACAAAGTCATAGAGAATGTTGCTAAATCGCATGTGCATAGTTATAAACATAACCCGCTAACTCTTGCTCGTGATGTACGACGGTTAGTTAATATATTAAAAGGCAAGGTTGATCGTGAATGGGGCAGAAAAAATAGAGAACTACCCAGTTCCCACCGTTTCGTAAAATACAGTCAAAATTATAAGAGTCGTGCCATTATCAATTTTGATACTGGGAAGATAAGAATAGAAACAGTCGCCTCGAAACGACCCTTAAATAGTTTACACAATGCGATTGTTACCACCTTACTAACACCAGATGATCCTCGCTCGGTTGATCTTTACACAGATCACATTGTTGAACTTAAAGGGCGACCTTATCTCGCGGGTTTTGTTAAAAATCAGTATGGGTCTTATATTTCAACTCCCCAATACGCAAGCCGCTATGCCGACTATTTAATTAAAAATCATCTCCAACAACGGCACCTGCATGTTAATGGAAGAAAACAAATACTCCGTAGCGTCAATTTTAGAATGGTAAAAAACCATGCAAATAAACGTGCCCAGCAATATGCCAGTCTTGTGCAACACTATGCTAAGCGCAATCAACTAAGTAATAGCCTTGTCTACGCTATTATAAAGACTGAAAGTAACTTTAATCCTTATGCCACAAGTGCTGCCCCAGCTTATGGTCTAATGCAATTAGTGCCCACGACAGGAGGACGCGACGCCTTTCGTTTTGTTAAGGGTGAAGATAGAATTCCTTCACGGCAATATTTATTCAATGCCCGTAATAATATCGAGCTCGGAACCGGCTATTTAAAAGTCATCAACACTCGGTATTTTAAAACCATACGTAACCCCTTATCGCGCGAATACTGCATGATTACAGCCTATAACACAGGTTCAGGTAATGTTTTAAAAGCCTTTCACTCTAATCGAAATCGTGCTGCCCGTATCATCAACAGCCTCTCGCCTGGTCAGGTTTACCAACATTTACGTAATAAATTAAAACACCAAGAAGCTCGTCGCTATTTACTAAAAGTGACACAGGCACAACGACACTTCATTGCTTTAAATAAGTAAAAAATTATAATGATTTAACTGGTGAATTTTAGAGGGAGAGAAACACACCACCGCCACTGAAAGTAGCGATTTTGAAAAAATAAAACGCCTGTTTCTAGCTAGCCGTCGGCAGCTTGGCGTTTTACATTCAAATCAAGGAAGTTCCATGCATCAATATTCACAATGTGTAATGACCCATCGAGATATTCAATCATCACGCGAGACAAATTGCGTTCTGATAGCAGCAACATACGAACCTTCATCAACTTGCCCGTTTGGTTCAAATACCACGAACCTACAACCGGATCTTGTAATATAGACATCGTTTCTCATACTCCTTAACGTTGGTGTTTTCTTCCTGAAATCATCATCCCTGTTTTATTTATTACTTCCTATACAACATTGGGTATCTACTTAACCCAGTACTACCTCCACGAACAAACAATAAAAAACCGCTGCCAAACTGGCAACGGCTTTAATTCTGTTTCAATTTACAACAAAGGAAAGCGATCCTGCTCCAGCAACTTGTACTGAAATTATTCTTAAACTGCTTATTATTCTTATCACATCGCAAGTTATTACTACCCGCTTTCTATATGCCAAAAATTATTTCACACCACGATCACGAAATCAACAAACCAGTTCTCACTTCTCTATCACAAAACCTTGCTCATATTGTTAAGAGCAAGCAAAAGTACTGCAACGCCGCGCTATCGTGGCTCAGGCGAAGCAATTAACCGCATTTAGAGTCGCCGCAGTTAAGACATGTCATACACCCATCCATCTTAATCACAGCTTTAGTTGTACACTTACCACAAAGCTGTGAACCTGCAGGGAAATCAGCGCTCTTAGTTTCTTTATCCACTATCTCATTTGATGCCTCAAA
>JALTKP010000125.1 GCA_027078075.1 Gammaproteobacteria bacterium
GGGTTACCACCGGTAGTACCACCAGTATTTGCAGTGTAATCATTGCCATTAGATGCAGTATCCATTACTAGAGGTAACACACCAGATGTGCCAACGCCCATACAACCACCACCAACATTGTCAGAGTAGTTTGAATCAGCACCCGTAGTACAACCGGCACCCAAACTGGTATTCCAGGCAGTAGTTACCATAGGCAAAGGTCCCAGGTTTAAGTAACCAGCATAACCACCAGGGCCTGTGCCTGTTTCATAGCCAACGTTCTCAACCTTAGGTACACCAGTATAAGTACCATCAGAAGCAGGTATTGCGCCATAACCAGTGACAGCAGCATCAGTGTTATCTAAGACACCGTCAGCCCAGTCTGTTGCCTGGTCAGACATGAAGAAGCCAGAAGCATCCAGAACTAAAGATACAGGAATACCGTTAATACCATTCCAGTTGAACAGCATGTTACCCAGAACCAGTGAGCCAGGTCCACCAGCACCATCACCGATAGCCTGCATGTTAATACCAACCGCTTCTGCAGGTAAAGTACCGGCAAAGAAGTCAAATGGAACCAGCGTAGCAGTACCCGCACCAGTTACAGTATCAAATGCCATTGTGCCTGAAATAGGTGTCTGGAACTGGTTACCTGTTTTAACGTCAGTACTGGTGTTAGCCAGTACAGCACCGCCACCATCTAACATAGTGAAGAAGCCATCCCAATTGTAAGTTGCTACACCCGCTTGTGCTAAAGGGGCAGAAACCAGTGCACTAGCACCCAAGGCAGCTGCAACAGCCGTTTTTAATACAGTTTTTTTCATATTTTCGTCTCCGAAGATTTTTTTATTTAGGCAAGAAGCCAAAGTCATTTGTAACTTCTTACTTTAACTACATGCAATCGATATGCCAATATTTTCACAAAACCAATAACCATATGTTATTTATAAGTATTTTAATCTTTGAGCGTGATTTTTTAGGGTAAAACTTTATTGAAGCAAGGTAAGTATTATCTATTTGTTAGATTTATCGACAGTATAACCAGCATCAAAGTATCACCTATTAAATATAATGTACTATCACCATCTAACACCCACATCTAAACAACCGTAACTATTTGATTTAACTATTATTTCAATATTTGAATTTCAGTATATGCTTATAACTTAAACAATTTTTTTGATTTGTAAAAATATCCGACTCAACGGATATACAAAGCCAGCACGTTTACAAAATAGAATTTTAACTTAAAATACAAAGACTTATAATTTTTTTAGCCGCCGTATTTACTATAATGAAAAAATAGCAGCTATTTAGCGATGGTTAACTAAATTGAACCGATCACACCATCATCACGCGCTTAGCTCAACGAGCTCAATACCATCGAGCACAAGCTGTAGCCATGATGACGAGAATAACGCACTGATAGCACGTTTTTTAAGTGCTTTAAAAGATGAATGAACTATTTGAAGGTAACTGACTTTTAATTCTTTGCTGGAGCTAACTGATAACACTGAATTATAATCGAAGCGGCCATAACTCGATTAAGCCCATATCATCAAAAATCATGCGTTGCCACAGGAACAACTAAGTAACAGGGTTGTTATCAGACGATTAAAACCTGGCTACGTTAAGTACCGCCAAGGTCATATTTATACCGCATAATTCTAGGGTTGATGACACACCGTAATACAAACAATAAAATAAAAATTACCGTTGTGAAGCTGGCATTAAGCGAACTTGAAGCAGCTGTATCAGGCAGAGCCGCAGAAATTCCTCCCGTGCTGGTAATCCTCCCGTTGACGGTTAAGTCATCATCACCACGCCTGCCATCTGCATACCATATTTGTATAATATTACGCTGCATAGGTCTACCATTGGGTGATGTCATAGTCACATTGTTGAATATCTGCGCCCCGGTACCAGTCTCCGCATCAAACATGAATTCGTACCAATGCGGAACCGGGTTTGCAGGTGTAGGACCATAGTGATAAAGAGTACCGACTCGCTGTCCTGCCGGCAATATCATGCCAACCTTATATGATGCCGTTGTAGGTATTGGGCCAAAAGTAAAGCGAAGAAGCCCGTTATCCAGTTTCGCGACGGCCGGCATATCGCCGATTGAAGGGTTATCCACAATTTCTGTATCTATAAAGCTCAACAAGCTAGTCGTGGTTAATGTTATATACTGACCGTTTACGGTACGCAGTGAAACCACATTTGACTGCAGCCTGTCCTTCACCGTATCAGCATCACCATCACCACTATTCGGTGCCGCGTTTTCTTCTGCATCCGGAATATTATCCCGGTCACTGCTACTCGTTCCAACAAGGCTGATATCAAATACCGCCTCATCCGGATCATCTGAAGTAATTCTTAATATCGCTGTTTTAGAGCCGGTTGTTGACGGTGCGAAGCCCACCGTTAATGTGCATGATTTACCAACAGCCAGAACAGCAGCACAATTGCTACTTAACGTAAAATCTGATGCACCGCTGCCGACAAGTGATGAATCCAGCTTTTTAAGCACAGAAGAACCTCTGTTTCTCAACGTTATTTCGCCAGAAACTTCTCCACCACTCAACACATCACCAAAATCATGAATATCTACAGCATCTATATCAGGAACAATTGTCAATGAACCCGTACCACGCAACGATATTACAAAGGGTGACTCGGGCGCATTGGTAACAAGAGTCAGAAGCGCTGTTTTCAAGCCCTCATCCGGTGTACTAAACGTAACATCAACATTACAAGTTTCTTTGTATAGCAGTGCAACACAATCATGATTTAATGTGAAATTTCTCGTGTCATCTATAACTACGTCAGTAAAGGTTAGCGTTTGTTGCCCCAAATTGGTTACAACAACCCTTTGAACATCAGAGTTACCCGGATAAATATAGAGAAAATCCAGGTTATTTCCTGTCGATGAAGAAACTTTCGGCAACACCCTACTCGTACCAGCTACCTTTATAGATAAATTAGGAAGACCGGGTTCATTAAAAGCAATATCCAGTACATCATTAAAATTATCTGCGGTAATCGGCGAAAAGGTAACCCTGATCGTACAATTATTGCCTGGTGATACAGGGGCATCTGTACAATTGCTGGTCATATCAAACGGCGAATCAAGCAGTTCAAGATCACCTACTTTAGTAATTATGAGGTCAGCTATCCTTTGCGATGAAGCTGTCAAAGTAATTACTAATGGTGGCGCGGTTTGCCCTATATCGATAAAACCAAAATCATGATCTGTTACATCAATTTTCAGGACTTCACTGGCCGAATTAACCCTGACCAGGTTTTCCCCAAGAATTAAGGAATAAGGTTCATAATTTACGACGGGCAAATCTGTGAATTCCTGGTTTACAACACTAGCCATCGGATATGTAGCTAAATTATTAACCGAATCAAAAAAGTTAATACCATCGCCCAGCACTCTGCCAAAAACAGTAAAGTTTTGATAGCCAGGATCAAGAGATATATTGTCATTCAGGTTTACAAACCACTGATTGGTGGCACTATCAGCACCTGCACCAGTCAATGCCATGGCAATTGTGCCCCGAACATTAGATAAACGAGCCTCACTCAAAACCGGCAAAACAGAAGTATCGACTGGAATTCTATTTAACCCATTATTTGTTCTAACAATTAGATTTCCTGACCCTGGCGGATCTTCATCCGGCACATCATCGTTATTGGCATCAACGACATACGGCTCATTAATCTGTCTTAAACCAAGTTCACCAGTTACAGGATCAGCAAATGCCATCAGTGTTGTTGCACCACCTACAGCAAAAAAGCGCGCATCAGGGTCAAACTGAGGCACATAAGTAAAACCTCCCCCCTGCACGACAAACGGCGAGCCATCAGAATACTGAACCTTTCTGTGAAAAAATGAATTATCAAAATCGCCACGTGTAACATAACCCAGAAAATTGTTTACATTATTCGGCGCGACATCATCATATAATTCAAAATAGACATCAGTGGTAGTCACATCAAGCTGCGCTTCCATATGAACGATGGTAAGTGCATGCAAGGTGCCAGCGGTGATTAAGAGAGGTAAAACAAAAATAATACGGAAATATTTCATACGGCGTTTCAACTGAGTCAGTGGCTTTAAGTATAACAAGCAATACTCATGCCTATTAATAAATATCATGAATATATTTATACTATAAAATCTCTATCCACCTGATAAATATAACAAAATCTATTAAACTTTAAAGTGAATGTTTAATAATCAATCAGACGCTTAATTATTTTATATATAACCTGTAAAGAGTCTCTATTATTAGCCACGAAAAATAAAGATGGAAAGATATTATATTTCAATAGGTTAGCGAACCTTCCTCAACAAAATAATTACTATTAAAAAAGTGGGGATATATCGGGCTATTTTACACTTTTTTTTCTAACCACGGGGTATACAAAGGCGAGCCCAGCCACCTGCTAGTTAATTTATTTTCTCAGGTATTTCTCAGATAAATCCAGATAATGCGCTTTTCAGTACAAATAAAACTATAAAGTTATATTTAGTTTTTTGATTAAATCATACAAAGTCGGACGACTTACACCAAGCAACTCAGCAGCTGGCGCGACTTTTCCATTAACATGTGACAAAGCCCGTAAGATGGCTTGCCTTTCAACTTTCTCGCGTATCTCTCGCAGATCAAAGTTCATGTTCTCTGACGAGGCTCTATCCAGTTCAAGGTCACTAGCTGACAACTGCTTGCCATCCGTCATAATCACGGCACGTTTTATTCGATTCTGTAATTCACGTACATTGCCCGGCCAGGAGTAAGATTCCATTGCGCTCAATGCATCTTTGGTAAAGCCACGTAATTTACGGCCATGATCTTCATTAAATTTTTCAAAAAAGAAGCGTGCAAGAACAATGATGTCGCCTTCACGGTCACGCAGTGGTGGAATTTCCAAAGGGATTTCGCTAATACGATAAAACAGATCTTCCCTGAATTCACCTTTTTCAATTTTCTCACGCAGGTTCTGGTGCGTTGCACATACAACTCGAACATCAACAGGGATTGGCGCATGACCACCAACCCGCTCAACCACACGTTCCTGCAAAAAACGTAATAATTTTGCCTGCAAGGTATACGGTAAGTCGCCCATTTCATCGAGAAACAGGGTGCCGCCATTGGCATATTCGATCTTACCGATGGTTTGTTTATTGGCACCGGTAAAAGCGCCTTTTTCATAACCAAATAATTCACTCTCAAGAAGAGTATCGGGAATAGCTGCACAGTTAATTGCAACGAAGTTACCCGCGTTATTCGACCCCAGCGTGTGCAGGCCGCGCGCGCACAGCTCCTTACCTGTACCACTTTCACCGAGTAGCAAGACCGTTGCATCTGAGGGAGCAACTTTCTCAACCGCTTTGCATACGCCCTGCATTTGCGGACTGCAGGCAATAACGCCGGCAAAGGGTTCGTGTGTACCGCTTGCTTGCAGGCGAAGATTCTCATCTTCCAGTTCTAATAAGCGAAACGCCCGGTTGACGATTAAACCGATAA
>JALTKP010000126.1 GCA_027078075.1 Gammaproteobacteria bacterium
CAACAATTAAAACCAACGGTCTGACTGAGTTACGAATTATTGGTTCTTCGTTAAAGTCACTACTTGGAAGCCTGAATACTCAAATGAGCAATGTAAACAAAGCATCCACTGAACTTGCTTGCAGCGCAAAATCACTTAATGAAAATACTGCTGAAACAAACAAAGCCGTACAACAACAAATGGTTGCCACCGAACAAGTGGCAACAGCAATCGATGAAATGTCACTGACTGTTAAAGAAGTATCATCTCATGCTGAACAGGCTTCCACTGCAGCTACCTCCGCAAATACTGAAACAATACAAGGCCAAAGAGTGGTTGATGATACTATCAAATACATCACCACTTTATCAGAAGATATTGATAATACGACATCTGTCATTGGCAAACTAAAATCCGAAAGCGAGAACATTACATCGGTTATGACAGTCATTCAGGAAATTGCTGAGCAAACCAACTTGCTTGCCCTAAATGCTGCAATAGAAGCCGCCAGAGCTGGTGATCAGGGAAGAGGTTTTGCCGTGGTAGCAGATGAAGTAAGAACGCTGGCAACTCGAACACAAGAATCGACGAATAATATCCAAACCATTATTGAAAAAGTACAAAATGGTGCCAACGAAGCCATGTCGACTATGGAGAACAGCAAGCAAAACGCTAAATCCACTGTTGAGCAAGCTGCCATTGCCGGCGATTCCCTCCAGGCAATAGCAGCAGCGGTGAACAATATTATGCAAATGAATTCGCAAATCTCTACTGCAACAACAGAACAAAGCGCTGTTGCCGAAGATATTAGTCAACGAATTGAAAGCATCAGCGAAATATCCCAATCAACTGTTTCAAACTCTGAAAAAATTTCCAGCTCAGGTCATGAAATGGAAGAAGTATCCCTTGCCCTGCAAAAGCTAGTGGCGCGTTTTAAATTGTAATCGATGATTAGTCGAGCGTTAAAATTTGCTCGCCCCTGATCAAATCTTCAAAACTTTCTCTTTTGCGCACCACCTGAAATTCATCACCATCGACCATAACTTCCGTCACTCGAGGACGTGAATTATAATTGGAACTCATGGTAAAACCATAGGCACCTGACGAGCGAACAGCTAGCAAGTCACCGGCTGAAATAGATAATTGACGATCTTTACCTAAAAAATCTCCGGTTTCACAAACAGGCCCTACAATATCATAGTTTTCTTGGACCGCGTTTT
>JALTKP010000127.1 GCA_027078075.1 Gammaproteobacteria bacterium
AGTCATGCCTACCAACTCACTTTATCCCAGCCAATTTATCGTCATGATCGTTGGGTTGCTTTACGTCAGGCAAATTCAACTGTGTCTCAGGCAGACGCAGATTATGGTGTTGCAGAACAAGCCTTGATGATTCGGCTTTCTGAAAGCTACTTTAATTTACTGGCAGCAAAAGATAATCTCGATTTTGCTCAAGCCGAAAAAGAAGCTACCGCAAGACAACTTGAACAAGCTAAACAACGTTTTGATGTTGGCCTTATTGCTATCACTGATGTGCATGAAGCACAGGCACAATATGATTTAACCGTGGCACAAGAAATTACCGCAAACAATCAACTTGCTAGTGCTCGTGAAGCCTTACAAGAAATTACCGGTCAATATGAAAAAACGCCATTGTCTTTGCAAGATGAAATTCCTTTGCTTAATCCCGATCCTGAAGACATCGATGCTTGGGTTAAAAAAGCCACTGAACAAAACTTAACACTGCAATCCGCGGTTTATAGTAGCGATGTTGCTAGTGAGGAAATTAATCGCCAACGTGCCGGTCACTTACCTACATTAGATTTAATTGCCAGCAGAACGCAGTCTGTTACCGGTGGTTTAACCGGTCGTGATAATGATATTGATAAAATCTCATTACAACTTAATGTACCTATTTTTGCAGGTGGTGGTGTTAATTCACGTACTCGTGAAGCGGCCTACCGCGCTGAAGCAGCCAAACAAGGTTTAATTCAGGCACGTCGTAGTGTTACCCGCCAAACCCGTGATGCTTACCTTGGTGTGATAGCAGAAGTGAGCCGCGTTAATGCTCTTAAACAAGCGGTCATATCAAATGCAAAAGCTTATGAAGCAACTCAAGTAGGTTTTGAAGTCGGCACGCGTACAATTGTTGATGTGCTGTTAAGCCAACGTGAGTTGTTCCGTGCTAAACGTGATTACGCTCGTTCACGTTATGATTATATTTTGAATACCTTGCGCCTTAAACAAGCGGCCGGTTCATTAGCGCGTACGGATATTGAAGCGATAAATAAATGGCTTAAATAAGTTTTAAAGTTGAGCGCCTATATTCTCAATTAACTTTAACAATCGGTCCATCGCACCACGATTACGTTGCACAACCGCATAGGCATTTTCCCCTCGTTGTGTGCGTAGACTCGAATCATTAAAGTAAGCTAATACTGTGGTAGAAAGTTGTTC
>JALTKP010000128.1 GCA_027078075.1 Gammaproteobacteria bacterium
GTTTTACAGGAGATCCAGCCATCAAACCACGTGGTGCTATGTCTATCAGGATAACACTGTGCATTGCCCAACTGAGTGCATAAAGCGATAATGAATGTTATGTATAGTGTCGTTTTTTTCATAGTTACATGCTCATAAAACCTAAAGGTGGCACACCAGAGTTGGTGTCGTAAAAGTTTGCTAGATTCGGTAAAATTAAGTTTAAGTCGGAAGGCGAAACCCCAAACCACAAGGCTAATTCGGCCATATATAAGTCGGCTGCTGTTGTTGGGATTAACACACCATCAAATAAATTGAGTTCACTATTTATTGCTAATGTTGGGTAATCGCCATAAATTTCTTTACCTAATACAGAGCCTCCCATTACAAATGTGTTTCCTCCCCAAGCATGATCGGTTCCATTACCGTTTGAAGATAGTGTTCTTGCAAAATCGGAAATACTAAATGTGGTCACTTCGTTACTTACATTTAACTCTTGTAATACGGTATTAAAATAGTTTAAGGCATCATTTACATCAGATAGTTTTCCAGCATGGTTTATTAATAATTCATCGTGGTGATCCCAATTATCAATATCTACAAAGAATATTTGTCTAGAAAACCCTAATGTGTCTCTTGCTGCAATAGTTTTTGCTACCATTTGAAATTGTGCTGCCAATTTATTGTAAGTTGGTAATGCAGTACTAAAATCGGGAATAGAATCAACAGCTGTTTGAAATTCTAGACTAGAATCGTTAGACGATTTTATAGTATTGATATAGGTGTTCTTGAAAATATCTTGATAATCCCTATCCATCATTGTGTTTAGTGCTTCTGTACGCAGTTGGTCAAACCCATTTTGCCCACCGTAACCGCTAATACCAATACTTCCACTTGGGCTGATAGCGTAAGGAATAACTTCATTACCTCGCTGAAAGATATTAGATCCTTGCAATGAGATGTTCATCGAAATATTCTGGTTAGAGTTCATGGATTGTACCAAATCGGCAATACGACCACCCCAACCAATATTGGTTCTTTCATGTGGTCTCCCAGTATGCCATTGTTGTTGCTGGTCGGCATGCGAAAATAGACCTAGTGGTGCTTTTACACTCTTGTTTTGCAGTTCTAATTTTGTAGAAGGCTCAATTAAAGTACCAACATTACTTATAAAAGCTAAGTTATTGGTTTCAAATAATTGCTGCATATCAG
>JALTKP010000129.1 GCA_027078075.1 Gammaproteobacteria bacterium
GTTTTACATTAATAGAAATTTTAGTAGTTATTGCTATTATTGGTGTGTTGGCTACTGTAGGTAGTGTACAACTTAATCGTACACGTGAATTATCTCGTGATATTGTTAGGGTTGATAATATGAAAGCTTTGCGTGATGCATTGCATATATACAGGAATGAAAATAATTCTTTTCCAGCTGGAACTAATTTGGTGATAGGTGAGGGAACAAGTTGTTCAGGTAGCGCTTGTATGCAAATAACTTCTGGTAGTGGTTTTGTGGCTACAGGTGCAGGGTCAGGAGATATTTTGTTTAGTAGATTACCTAAAAATCCAGCACCTGGTGGTTCTAGTTATATATACAATCAAACCAATGGAGGCAATTCTTATGAAATTAGTTTTACCCTAGAAGGTGAAACAGGCGATCTAAATGCGCCTGATTGTATTGCAAACCAAGATACTATTACTTGTACAGGTAGTTTTTAGCAATATATATCCCAGCCTGTGTACAAAATATAATCACAAGATTGTGATATAGTTTGATAGGGTTATGTTTTTATTATTCTACTTTGTGGTAGAATTTTTGTTTTTCAAAAAGTTGTGATTTTGTTACAATTAACATATGGATTATATTTTTATAATTATATTAGGAGCTCTGATAGGTAGTTTTTTGGGGGTTGTGGTTGTGAGATTGCATTCTCAGAAGACTTTTTTGTGGAGCAGGTCTGAGTGTTTGTCATGTAATAGAGTATTGAGGTGGTTTGAATTAATTCCATTGCTTAGTTTTATTATACAGAGAGGTTATTGCAGAAAATGTAAGCATAAAATACCATGGCAAGATTTTATTATTGAGATTGTAACAAGTGTATTGTTTGCACTGGTTTATTATATTGCTAAAAAACAATTTGGTTTTCAATCATTTTTAGCAATTACAGATTATCAGGCAGTATTAGTGTTGATTCGTAATTTATTGGCTGTTTCTGTATTAGTGGTTATTTTTATTTATGACTTAAGGTATTATTTGATACTTGATAAAGTAACATTGCCTGCTATTGGCGTGATTGTAGTAATGAATTTGTTTATTAACAATTCAGCTGTTAATTGGCAGGGTATGGTATTGGGCGCGTTGATTATTGGTGGTTTCTTTTTGTTGCAGTTTGTTGTATCTAAAGGCAGATGGATTGGTGGTGGAGATATTAGATTGGGAG
>JALTKP010000130.1 GCA_027078075.1 Gammaproteobacteria bacterium
TGACTCTGTCTCTTTTTGTGCGTAATTAACCTTAAAATATTTTTTCAGATTACTTATAAATCTCGCACCAGCCTCACATAAAAACTGCCGCTTCCTGTGCTTGATATAATGCCATAATTAAAAATCACCATCCACTTACCAGCTCCGGCATTGGAATAAGGTGTAGAGCTCCAAAATGGTGATGCAGGGGTATCCGGAAAAACCTTTAAATTAATTGCAGGATTAATACATTGGCGTTCTATAATCGATTCCAGCTCCTTAGCATTAGGCAGACGCCAGTCTATATAACCCATATTTTCACCAGTTGTTCCACGCGCAACATCCTCTGCAAGAAATAATGCATCCTGCCAGGTCACGGTTAAAGCAGGGTCTGTAGAACAAATACCAGCACCTTTAAAGAACGTGCCTTCAATACATTGTTTCCACATTAAGCCTGTTTGGGTATCGCTAATTGTGCCATCGTTATTATTTTTAAACCGTTCTAATGGCGTACTTTTAGGTAATGTATAATCGCAATCCTGTGCACAAGTAAATGTTGACATCAGCATTAATGCCACCAAAACAATAATATTTTTTCGAATATTAATCATCACCAATTACCTCGCACCAATCTCACTACCAGGGAATTTGTTTTTAGATCTGATGATTGATAACCAGTACTAAAATTTACAAAATAAGCATAAGTACTTCCCTGTAAAGACACCCTCTCTGAAGCTGACCAATAATATTTATCGATATTGGTGTTAGGAAAATATTGTTTATCAACGGCTGGACCATTTCTTGAGTAATCCACTAGCGATAACAGCTCATCGATAAAAGGTAGTCGCCAATCAGTATAGCCACAAAACTTATTGCTGTTAAGACTATTAATATAGCCAGAAACACCGTTCCAACGATAAACACTTCGATAATCCTGATAGCCTCCCGCTGTCGTTTTCTTCTCCCAAATCAATCCAGTAACATTATCTCGAACACAAGCCCAGTTTGCAGCACCTGAAGCTAATACTGTCCCATCAACCGCTATCTTGGTAAAACTGAAACCAGCCGCACCATCTGTATCATCATTAAACAGTTTATCTCGCCCTGCTTCTGCATCCTGCTGGGGAAATTTACTGTTGCCACAAGCAATAAAAGCAGTATCAGACTGGCAACGAACCACCCCGGTATCATTCAAC
>JALTKP010000131.1 GCA_027078075.1 Gammaproteobacteria bacterium
TCTAACTTATCTGTCACGGTTATTATCCTCTAGAAATTTGTATTGATAATTTCACTCTGACCCTAAAGTGTTGTCAGGTCAATGATGTAGATCATATTTGTAAACCCATGATGAATTGTTTGTGATGGCTTAATTGTTTTTTTTATAAATAATTGGTGAGTTATCATTGTAAAAAAACAACGTATTTCTGCAAAAAAGCCGCATATTGCGAGCATTGCAGAGGTTAATTTATAAGCACTATAGTCCGCGTCGGTGGGGGCACCAATGTTTTTTTCCTCGTTATGAGTGAAATATCTAGTTTTTAAAAGCCTTTGAAAAAGTAAGTTTAAGGATGAATGAATCCAGCGATATGGAGTTTCGGTGTGCTTAAATCTATGGGTGGTTTATTTTCACACCTTTGTTGCTGTGGTCTTATTTTCACCTCCCTTATTAGCTGTGTCACTAAATGTGCTTTGAGTGTAGTGACACAAGGTAAAGATAAAGCTATTGGTCGTTGCCTAGGTGCACAAGGAATTAATGCAGTTATTACAAGAGTCCAAAACGTGGTGGTAGAAAAAGGCTTTGTTACCACTCGCATACTTGTAGCACCGCAAGATTTAAAAAGTGGAGAACTGGTTTTAGTCGTCATCCCTGGTAGATTACGCAATATTATTTTTGAATCGGATGAACCACAACGACTATTAAAAAAGTGCCATGCCGATTAGCGAAGGTGACATACTTAATCTTCGTGATTTAGAACAAGGTTTAGAAAACTTCAAACGAGTGCCAACAGCAGAAGCACGTTATTTAGATACGCCGCCAGAGCTAATGCCATTAGATGATTGGCTTGCACCATTTGGGCATACATACAAAATGACCCGTTTCTTACAGAAAGTTTTATTTGCTGATCGATGTGTGAGGTCTCTTTATCATCTAGCACATGAGTGGTTTTCTGAACACCCAATCTCAGCCACTGAACCTGAAACATATCAAATTGAGGAACAGGGTACGCTTAAGCTGCTATTAGGGGCAAGAATTATCTTAGCTAGCATAATAATGGCGGTTTTTTCGTCAATTCGGTATCCTTACGCCCTTTGAATATTGGCTGTAGAAAGACCATGGAAAATACCCCTTACGAACCGCAACAGATTGAGCAGACTGCCCGTGATTATTGGCAGGA
>JALTKP010000132.1 GCA_027078075.1 Gammaproteobacteria bacterium
TTTTTTGTACACCATCGCCATTCGCATGCGCCACACCAATATTATATTGCGCATTTACATGACCTAATTTAGCAGCACGACGATACCAATAAGCGGCCATCGCTGGATTAGCATCAACACCACGACCGTCGTCATAAAGTGTTGCGAGGTAATATTGCGCATCGGCAATATCTTGCAAAGCCAATGAACTAAGTCGCGTATAGGCGGTTGGATAATCTGCTGATTGATATGCAAACATCGCATCGCCAAGCATCCGCTGCACAATCGCTTGAGATGATGACGCGACCGCGCGACTCTGACTGCTTTGCGAGGGCATTGCCGCATCAACACTGCCAGCAACAATCAGACTTGCTAGTAATAAAATAAAAGAAAGAATTGATCGGCCGTTCTTCCAATCAAACCGCTGAGATTTCGCTACTAAAATTTCTGTCTTACGCATTTCAAACCTCCTACCCTTGAAGTCTTAATAGGATTATCGACTTTTTGCTCAACATCTTTAGCTCTCATTCATCGTAAGTTATTGATTTTAATATTCTGATTGTCAAGAATTGTAAACACAGGCGAAATTTAGCTGATTTAGTTAGCTATACCTGTTCATAAACAAGATGAGCAAACTGCGGCAAGTTGATTAAATTAAAGCTATAATCCCAACAGATTAAGGAGTAAAAACGTGAATAAGACCCCGCAACACCCACAATTTGTTGACTGGTTCCGCCAATCATCACCTTATATACATGCCTTCCGTGGTCGTATGTTTGTGGTCGCGTTCGGCGGTGATGTTGTTGCTGGCGAGGGTTTTGCTCATTTGGTTCATGATCTGGCGTTATTAAATAGCCTCGGTATTAAGCTGGTGCTTGTTCATGGCGCACGCCCACAGATTGAACAACGTCTCAAAGAAGCTAATGCCAAAATTGATTATATAAATAACTTACGTGTTACCAATGATAAGGCCTTACCTTGCGTGCAACAGGCAATTGCCAGTGTACGAGTAGAAATTGAAGCACAGCTTTCTATGGGTTTGGCTAACTCACCTATGGCAGGTGCACGAATACGGGTTGCTTCTGGTAATTTCGTTACCGCCCAACCTCTGGGGATTCATGACGGTATTGATTACCAACATACAGGCAAAGTAAGACGTATTGATGTTGATGGCATAGAACAACAACATGCACATAACTCAATTGTACTGTTGTCGCCTCTGGGTTACTCACCTACTGGGGAGATTTTTAATCTTAGCCTCAATGATGTGGCATGTTCAGCCGCGGTGCAGTTGCAAGCAGATAAATTAATCCATTTAACAGAACTCTATGGCAGCAAAGCCTCACGTAAGAAATTCTTACGTCAGTTCTCTGTGAGTGAAGCTGAAAAATTCTTAAATAAACAAAATAAACCTAACGAAACATTTAGTCGTGATATGCAAAGTGCGACTCATGCTTGCCGTCATGGTGTACAACGCGCACATTTAATTGATCAACATATTGATGGTGGTTTATTGCTCGAATTATTTACCCGTGATGGCGTTGGTAGTTTGATTACCGATGATATCTATGAGGGATTAAGACAAGCCGATATTAATGATGTCGGTGGTATCATCGAGCTCATTAGTCCACTGGAAGAAAATGGCACACTGGTAAAACGTTCACGTGAGCACCTTGAAACTGAGATTGAACAATTTACCGTTGTTGAGCGTGACGGCATGATTATCGCCTGCGCTGCACTTTACCCAACTAATAAACAAGCCATGGTTGAACTCGCTTGTTTAGCCGTACATCCCGACTACCAAAATGAAGGTCGCGGCGATCACCTGTTAAACTGGATGGAGCAACAAGTAAAAGCCATGGGTGGAGAAAAATTATTTGTACTTACCACGCATACGGCTCATTGGTTTAGAGAGCGTGGCTTTAAAGCAGCGGATATAAAAGGCCTACCAGGGAAACGGCGTTCTTTATATAACTATCAGCGTAATTCGAAGATATTTATTAAGAATATTTAACCTTAATAGATAGCTTTCTGTCTGGTTTAAATAAGCTATACTGAACCCTAGGTACCTCATAACAAAATCAATAATATTGATACAAGGGATGTTCTGATGTTTACATTACCGACTCAACCTCAAACAATTGGTGAAACACTGGATACCGGATTTAAACTTTATTTTAAATCATTCAAACAAGTATTCTTTATCTCACTTATTATGAATTCCATGTGGCTCATAAATAGTTTTGTATATGGCACAAATACATTCCAGCAAGGCGGAATAGCGTCAGAAGATGTGCTTGGTATGTTTGGCTTAATTGCTTTTATTTTATTGTTCTATCTCATTTTTCAAGCCGCCATTATCCATCGCATTAACAATTTTGCACACAATTCACAAACCAGCATTGCAGAGTCCTTTCAATTAGGGTTGAAAATTTTCCTACCAATGTTGTTAGCAACAATTATTAATGGCCTGGTCTTAATGGTTGGTTTCCTTTTATTAATTATACCGGGTGTTGCCTTAGCTATTTATTTAATGCTATTTCCCGTTGCTATGGTCACCGAATCTTGTGGGCCAGTTGATGCACTTCAACGCAGCATGGATTTAGTAAAAAAGAATTGGTGGCGCAGTATGTTAATCGTTACTGTGGTTATGATTGTCTATAGTATTCTTTATTCAGTTGTTGCGATTGGTTTTACTATCAATATCGCCGTCAATCAACCTGAAGATGTAGCTGAATATGCTTTCTTCTTTGATCTAGTCGGCGCCATTATCGGCACACTATTAGGACCATTAGCCTTCTCCATGCTAATTACTCTGTTTCATGATCTTAAATTACGCCACGAAGGCAGTGACATTGAGGCTCAACTTAACGAGATGGAGTAATGCTTAAACGGATTTTTGCATATACATTATTATTAGTGTCGTCACTTGCCGCAGCGCAACAAGATAACAATGAAATAAAATACAATCAGTTATTAAACAACTGTATCGAACAACAATTTGATAATCAAAGCACACCGAAGCTCAACAAAAAAATTGACTTACTTGAGGAATGCCCTGAGCTATCTATTTTATTAGCCACACGTGAGAGCAATGATTTCATTCAACCACCGCTTGAAAGTGATACCACTTTAAATCGCCTTCTTGATGAACAAAAACTTCGAACACTCGTTTATCACGTTCCAAATAATACATTAACGAACCTTGAACTTGTTACAGAACTGGCGAGTGGTTATAACCTAGGTTCTCCTAATGAGGATAGCAAAAGCTGGTGGCAAATATTTAAACAATGGCTAAAAGATAACTACGCCAGTGATGACGAAGATACCAATATCGACTGGTTAATAGAGCTACTTGATGGCTTCTCTATTCCTGATTGGCTATACAAAACAATTCTATATGGCTCTATCACGCTTATCATTATATTTGCCATTGTTATCATTGTGAATGAATTTCGTCATTATAAGCGATTCAAAAACCGTGATGCGCAACAAAACAATGTAGATAATTTAGATCCCCTTCATGAATTTAGAAAACTTAACTGGGAAGAAATTCAGAACCTACCCTTTAATCAAAGAACCAGTGCTTTACTACAATATCTTATTCAACAATGTATTGATCGAGACTGGTTGCCAAATAACAATAGCTTTACCAATCGTGAATTTTATTGCTCTCTTAAAAAACTCGATTCAAACAAAGCCATAAAATTCAACACCATTATCAATGCGGCCGAACGTGCCATTTACGGCAATCACACACTCAGCAATGATGAACTAAACCAATTGCTTTTGATCACCAAAGACATGTTAAATAAAAATGAGGTAATGCCATCATGAAAGATCGGCTAATTACTTTATTTGGTGGCTTATTCGCACTCTATATTGTTATTGCATTATTAGCACCACCTTCTCAACCTGACTATGCATCCTATCCGTTGACAACGGATCGCGAACAACACGGCATGGCTTTGCTTTATGAATGGTTAGGAAAAAATAATATTCCCTTACATTCCTCGCGCCAACGTTACGATGATATTTTAGGTCAGGCTAAAATACCTGATACAGGCAATATGATGGTTATCAGCCTGCCATTAAAAATTAAAGCCCGAAAAGCAGAAATAGCAAGCTTGCGTCAGTGGATTGCACAAGGCAACACGGTTCTTATACTTGCTGCGCACAGCGATTCGCCTAGCTGGGCAACGAACCAACAAACTAACTGGGTCTACTCCAAGTTTCCCTTACTCTCGGCGCTTGGTTTTAATATTTCAGTTGATGTTGAATCAGAAATTACAGATAAAGAAGAAGACAAAGCGCAATCATTGTACAAGGCACTCAAGGCAACCGAGCCTAGTGAGTCAAGCATCGTCGCTGCTGGCATTAATAACCCAGCCATTAAATCTGTTATTGTTAAACAAAGACAATCGAAACAAACCAATTGGATTCTGTCACCCCGAGAATCAAAACGTGGCAGCCGAGTATTGTTAACCGAATCAGAAAATAAAGATTCTGCTGCACTCTGGCAAATACGTATTGGTTCAGGAAACTTGATTGTAAGTCGTTACGCCGACTTATTTAGTAATCAATGGCTCACAAAAGGCGATAATGCACGTTTATTTGATACTTTATTACAACAACATTTAGCAAAAGACAGTTATGTGCTATTTGATGATATGCATCAAGGCTTAACTGAACTTTATGATCCAGACGCTTTTTATAGTGATTCACGCCTACATAATACCTTATGGTTTTTACTTGGATTTTGGCTTCTTTATTTAATTGGCCATAGCAACCGACTCGCACCGCCTTTATCTCATCCTCGCAAGCACCATGCCGCTGATTTTATTCGTGCTGTGGGTGGCTTATTTGCACGCAGGTTGAGCAATGCAACCACCGCGTTAGGATTAATACGTGCATTTTTTAATGAAGTACGCCAACAATATGGCTTACCCATGAATAATGAACCTGTTTGGCAACTTCTCGATGAAGCACCACGAATTAATAAAAAACAACTTATCTCTTTACAAGCCGCCTACAGTACGGCTCAGCAAAATAAAAAACAAAACCTTATTAAACTTCATAATCAGTTACGTAGCACAAGGAAATCTTTGTTATGAGCACACCAGCAGAACAATTTGAAACTACCTTACAAAAACATACCGGCGAAGTCGTTTTTGGCGCTGAAGATATTATTCATGAACTATGTCTTGCCTTGATCGCAAAAGGACATGTTTTATTACAAGGTGTGCCAGGATTAGGTAAAACCTTGCTTGCCAAAACCTTAGCTCAGCAACTAGGTGGTGTATTCAACCGAATTCAATGTACTGCTGATATGATGCCATCTGACATGACGGGCATAAATGTTTTCAATGCAAATGAAAATGCTTTCACCTTTAT
>JALTKP010000133.1 GCA_027078075.1 Gammaproteobacteria bacterium
TTACTAGCATTGGAATCGCGTTTACCTGCTACACGTAACAAAGCCAACGAATTACTAATTAAATCATTACGAAAAAATGACGGTGGCATTGAAGTGATACGTCACTTATATCTGAACAGCCAACAAAGCCTGCCAGATAATACAATTCCTGCGCTTGCCAGTTACAATTTACTAGAACAAGCGCTTAAAGAATCAGATATAAAGTTAGCCTCGCAACTCATGCAAGGTTTACAACAAGCCCCAAGTGGTGTGAACCCTTCGCTTTGGGAATTACGTCGTGCACGTGTTTTCGTTATGGCGGGTAAGCCAGATGAAGCAACCAGCGTGTTAAAAGACATTGCCAGTAAACAAGATTTTAGCGAAGTAAAGTTTCTAGATCGTTTCATGCAAGTAGTGTTCGATTTACAAACAGTCGAAGCACACGAACAAGCCTACCAATTATTTGCCGCATTACTTGCCAAGGTAGAACTGCCAAAAATTACCCGCGAACTTTATTACTGGATGGCAGAATCGCGTAAAGCACAGAAACGTTATGCCGATGCCGCCGCGTTATATTTAAAATCATCTGAATCTAAAATAGGCCCACAGCCTGACTTATGGGCACAGTCTGCCATGTACCAAGCCGCGCAAGCCTTAGGTGATGCTGGTTTAGTTGAAGATGCTGGGCGCTTATACAAAAAGCTACTTCGCATCACCAAAGACGAAGCACGTCGCGGGCAATTACAACGGCGCTTACAACAACTCTGGCTAAAACGCAGCAAGTCACCCGCATGATTGAAGTTGCCGTCAAAGACTACACGGCAATCATAGACAGCCCGGTGGGCAAACTCGGTATTTTAGATAACGGCAAAGTCATACAAGCTGTTAACTTTCTTTATAACAAAGCCACACCACGTAAAGCAGTTTCATCTCTTGCCGAAGAAGCTGTCTCACAACTAAATCATTTTTTCAGCAACCCCAATTTCACGTTTAGCCTACCCATCACCGATGCCATCACGCCTTTTCAATTAAAGGTACGACAAGCATTACTCAGCATCCCTGTTGGTCAAACCATGAGTTATGGTAATGTAGCAAAAACAATCGCAAGCAGTGCAAGGGCAATCGCAGGGGGCTGCCGCCGTAACCCAGTACCGATCATCGTGCCATGTCATCGCATTATTGCAGCAAATGGATTAGGTGGATTTTCAGGCGCACTTGACGGCAAGCCTTTAGCGAACAAAAAATGGTTATTGGAACATGAGCGTGGCAACAGATAACGATCAAAGTGACATCGAGTTATTCCTCGATGCACTGTGGATGGAGCGCGGCCTCAGTGACAATACACTCTCTGCTTATCGCAGTGACTTACAAGGCCTAGCCAAAGCACTAAAAAAACAAAATCAAACCCTACTCATTGCATCAAGACAAGATCTATTAACGTACCTAGCGCAACGCGCACAACAAGGTGCACATGCTCGAACCACAGCACGCTTACTGTCGAGTATTCGCCGTTTCTACCAATACCAAATTCGTGAAGGCTACTTAAAAGACGATCCCAGCGCACAAATAGACGCGCCTAAAATTGCACCAGCTATTCCAAAACTACTCACCGAAGACGAAGTAGACGAACTTCTCAACGCACCCAACTGCGACACTGCACTCGGCATGCGTGATCGCACCATGTTAGAAATACTCTACGCCAGTGGCTTACGGGTAAGTGAATTAATTAGTTTAGAAATGTCACAAATCAATGTCCACCAAGGTGTTGTGCGAGTAATGGGGAAGGGGGGGAAAGAACGTCTGGTTCCCTTGGGTGAAGAAGCACTCGATTGGTTATCAAACTTTCTTCAACAAGCGCGTGCAGACATCACCAAAGGCAAAGCAATTGATGCTTTATTTCCCACCAACCGCGGTGGGCCGATGACACGACAAGCATTCTGGCAACTTATCAAACGCTACGCCAAACAAGCCGGTATAAAAAAAGATCTATCACCCCACACCCTGCGCCATGCTTTTGCAACACACTTAATTAACCACGGTGCAGATTTACGTGTCGTGCAGTTATTACTGGGGCACAGCAACTTATCCACCACGCAAATCTACACGCATGTGGCAAGAGAACGGCTTAAAGCCTTGCATGCAGAGCATCATCCGAGAGGCTAGAAATTATACTGGTATAAATACAAGGTTATTTGTACACTCGATCATATAAAAATAATGAGACAAAGGATGTTTCACACTATTCAAGTATCCTTTTTCTCAATAAAGCCCTGTTTTTGTTTATCAATTAGGGCAAATAATAACTTACGTAGATTAGTAACATCTTGTTTTTATTTGAATTGATTTTGGAGAAGGGTTTTTATTTGACCTAAAAAGCCGGTTACAAGTGGCTTTTTAGGTCCACTACTTATAGTTATATTGCATATGATAAATATTGATACAATACAAAATCATTTATTTTCTGGAATAAGGGTGTTAGCTTTTTTTGTTTTTTTATATGTCCAAGATAATTATGAGAATCTTCTTTTGCAGGGAATTGCAGGAGGAATATTCCTTGGGGCATTTAGTTTGGGTGGCAAGCAGTATGTGGAAATGCGTGCTTCTATAATTATGTTCGCAGTAGGTAGCTTGTTATTTACTATTTTTATTACCACAATCTATGAAAATCCTTTTGATTTTAAAGAATTAATATTTCTCGAAATTCCACGAGGAGAATCTGGAAGGATCACGCTTAAAATAGCTTATGCATTAATAATAGGTGCGATTATCGGGTTTGTGGTGCCAAAAAATAAAAATGCAATATAACAAATCATCTATGGACGCTCGGAACTTAACCCGATAATGCACACACCTCCGTTTAATAAAACTGGAGGTGTAAGATGGTTCGAAGAACAAAATATAATAATTATGATGATAGTTTTAAGGCAACGGCGGTTGCTTTAACGGAGATACCCGGCATTAAAGCGACGCATGTGGCTGATGCTCTCGCAATACATGTGATCATGCTTTATCGTTGGCGAATGGAAATACGTCGAGGTGATATCGTGTCAAATAAGAAAACCATTAATATCGATCCTAAGATGCAGGTTGAATTAAAACGTCTTCGTAAACTTGAGCGGGAACATAACCTGCTTAAAGAAGAACATAGCCTTTTAAAAAAAGCCATCCACTTCTCTTTAACTCAAAAAAAGAAATCTTCGAGTTCATCGACATGAACCGCTCAGAACATCGTCTTTCGTCAATGTGTCGAGTATATGATGTCACCCGTGATGGTTACTACGCTTGGCGTCGACGAGGAGACAGCCAAAGGAGCTTAGAGGATGCAGAGCTCTTTGAGGTTATTCATCATATTTTCAAAAAGCATGAAGGCTGCTACGGCAGTCCTAAAATAATGCGTGAAATGCATAAGATGGGATATGCGATTGGTCAGAAACGTGTCGCACGTATCATGCAAGCACATGGTTTAAAGGCAAAGAAGTCACGCATTTATAAAAATCGTCCAGGCACCTACCGTTTTGTTCGAAAATGTCCTAACCGAATACTGGATATTAAATTGACCTCCCCGAACCAACTTTGGGTAGGCGATGTCACATACATTAAATTAAGCAATGGCGACTGGCGATATTTAGCGGTGATAATGGATCGATATAGCCGACGAATTGTGGGTTGGTCTTTAAGTGCTAAACGGAATGCGCCTTTAACATTAGCCGCATTAGAACGTGCGACACGCAATAGAGGCCATCATCAGGACTTAATCTTTCATTCTGATCGTGGCGTTGAATATCTTGCCTATCGTTACAGGAAGCGTCTTAAGCATTATGGGATGACACAAAGTATGAATAGAGTGAAGGAGATGAATGATAATGCCTTTATGGAGTCTTTCTTTCACCAGTTCAAAACGGAACGATTAAAAGAACGTAAAGTTGATACGGAAGCAGAACTCCGCGGCATCGTGGGCAATTACATGAAATATTATAACTATGAACGTTCACATTCATCGATTGGCTATATATCTCCCGATGAATTTGAGTGTAGTATGCTTAACTAACAATGGGGTGTGTGCAAAAGCGGGTTAGGTTCCCCCCGAGAACCTGCGCGTTTTTTGCAAAGAGCGCAAAAAAAGCGCCCGTTCTCTCCGCAACTTAACCAAGCGTCAGGGCAAATTAAAACTGATCATAATGCCCGCCAATAGCAAAGATATAAATGTAGTCTTTATCATACTTATAAATAACACGGTCTTTCTGGCTTATGCGGCGAGACCACAAACCAGAGAGGTTATGTTTTAATGGCTCAGGTTTTCCAGTTCCAGTACGCGGATCATCACGAAGCATTTCTTTCAATAAACGACAAAGCACCTTGTGTAGCTTTTTGTCTTTTAGCCTAAGTTCCTCATATGCAGCCCAGGTATTACCTTCAAATACCAGAGATCTCATCTAGCTCCCCTGCTGTAGGTTTATATCCTTTGCCCTTTGCATTTGTAGCAGCGGAAGCCGCAATTTGCTTCATTAAGTCATTGTTTTGTAAAACATATAATGTTTCCTGTTCACGCTCCCAATCATCCGCACTTAAAACCACGAAATCATCGCCACTTCTGCGTGTAACTTTAAGTGGCAAGTGTTCTGTAACCACTTGTTCTACAAATTTTTTTAAGTTATCTCTAAATTTATTTACACTAATAGTGTCCATTTCGCTCACCTATAAAACGTACTGCAACTCCGTACATAATAGTAGTAGAGCCCTAACAAGTCAATTAACGTTGACCGGTTTTACACGCTCTAAGCTCACGGGGTCGGACCAACCTAACACCATAAAAACATTTGAATAAAGCAGAAATAAAGGACAACATACCTGCTTAGGCGTACTTTTTTATAACTGAAATGATTACTTTAAGGAAGAAGAATCATGCCGCGAGCTCATCGACATTTTTTATCTGGCCATGCTTGGCACATCACACACCGTTGTCATCAACAAGAATTTTTACTCAAGTTTTCAAAAGATAGAAGCCATTGGGTGAAATGGTTGTATGAGGCAAAAAAGCGTTATGGCTTGTGTGTGCTAAATTATATTGTCACTTCAAACCATATTCATTTATTAGTGGTAGACACTAAAGCATCGGTTATTTCATCATCAATGCAGCTCATCGCGGGTAGAACAGCACAGCAATACAATCTACGTAAACACCGCAAAGGTGCATTTTGGGAAGATCGTTATCATGCAACCGCAATAGAAAGTGATCAACACCTTTTTCAGTGCTTGGCTTACATCGATATGAACATGGTACGTGCTGGTGTAGTGAGCCACCCGAGTGAATGGAAACACGGTGGATATCATGAAATTCAATCACCACCTGAACGCTATTCAATTATTGATAACTATAAATTAATGGAGCTGGGTAGCTTTAATGATATGAGCACGCTACAACAAGCACATAGAGAATGGATAAATGTTCAACTTAATCAGCACCAACGGCAGCAGGCGTGGACAGATGGCGTTGCAGTTGGAAGTGAGTGTTATGTGGAGAGTGTTCAGGCTGAACTAGGAAGCAGAGGAAAGGGTAGGAAATGTCAGTTAGTTAATAATTATTATGTATTGAAAGAGCCTGAAACACCTTACAAGGATCATTATATCTGTAATATGGATGCTTTAAGCGATTAATTGGGGCATTATTGAGATTAAATTGCTTTTAAATTAATGAGTTGTCTTGGTCCGACCCTAACATGGCTAACATGATTAACGGCTTATATATGATATTAAAGAAAATCGACAAGGCACTCTATCGTAAGCGTCTTAGAGTCGTGTTCGTTGGCATGGCACTAGCGCTTATGGCTATTTCAGTTGCGGCTTCTACATTATTTATCTACTTGTTTAGTAGCCCTGGGGCTTCAAACTTTTTGTACAATATGGCGGGTGTGGCTGTTGCGGCTATCATTATTTTTATTGTATTGAATAAATTTCGTCAGAACCCTTATCTACTTGAGGTGGTGTATGTCTGGGATTTAAAGCAACAGTTAAACCGTATAAATCGAAAGTTACGTAAGATTGAAGCTGCCGTTGAAAATAATGACATCAATGCAATGATAATCATGAACTTTGTGTATCAGGGTTCTAGGCAGGTTTATGAGCTAGACGACAATACAATTACGATGGGTAGTTTGGTTAATAAGATAAATGCTCTTGAAGAGCGTATGCAAGACCTAGGGCTAAGTTTATCTACGAATGATTTTGATCCTGCTATGCTGGAAAAGTTTTAATTAATGGGTTAAAAGATCGTTAGAAGAAGTATTGATTATGCACACAGATTCAAAACAAGATGCAAAATTGGAAGTACATGAAATCAAGAAGGAACTTGATTCCTTAGCAAGTGAATGCCCTGAAATACCAACAAGAATATTAAATAAGTATACAAGCTAATGCGGCAGCCTATGAAGGTTTATGATCTTAAGACTGTTGCAACTTAGGCGCTTTATTATTACTTAAACGCAGGTAATATCATGGAAGAACTAGAGAAAGAAATAAGTGAGGCAGCACGGCTAAGTAAGTATTTAGCACGACGTAATTACTTATTTGCTTATGGGGTTACTTTAATTTCTGTTTTTGCAAGTATCGCGGCAGGGATATTAGTTGCATTAGATGGGCTTGACCCCGCAGTGATAGCGGCAATTGCTTCTTTACCCGCGGGTATGATGACATTTAAGACCGTTTTTCGTTTTGAGCAAAAATCAGCATGGTTCTGGCATAAAACTAAAAATCTGGAACGTTTATATCGTTCATTGGCATATGAAAATGCAAATCCATCAGAAGTAAGTAAAGAGTTCAGTAATATTGAATTAGAGATGGAAAGTGACTGGGTATCATTTGGTGTTTCTGATAAGAAAATTGATTGAATAATTTAAAATAAGCCATCACTTTTGGGGGAATCATTACTGATGAATATTCGACCTAAAACAGTAGTTACTTGGATATTGGTTTTAATAGTTCCGATTTCTTCTGCATTTGTTCTTGCAGGTTTTCTTCAGTATTTACCGCAGGGGGTAATGGAGGAGATAATTATAAAACACTTTCAGGTAGTAATTGGACTACCCGTAACAGCAATTTTTTCAGCTTTCTTGGTTGTTGCTCTCGAGCAATCATCTGGTCCAGTTAAATTCTCCGCACTTGGTTTTACTTTTGAGGGGAGTGCAGGGCAAGTTGTATTATGGGTGTTATGTTTTTTAGCAATAGTCTTAGGAATTAAAGTGTTATGGTAGGGCTAGTTCTATATAGAATAATTCAAGGAGGAACAAAATGGCTAAACGAATCGTAATTTGTGCTGATGGCACATGGAACCGTCCGGAAAAAGATCTAAGCGAAGATTTCCCGACTAATGTGCTTAAATTTGCTCGCGCGATTAAACCGGTTGCAAAGGATTCACTGCCGCAACAGGTTTTTTATGACTGGGGTATTGGTTCATATTATAACTCCGTCGTAGGTGGCACTACGGGTAAGGGTTTACATAAAAATATCATGGATGATTATCGATATATCGTTCAAAACTATTCGCCTGGTGATGAAATATTCTTATTTGGCTTCAGTCGTGGTTCCTACACGGTGCGTTGTTTATGCGGTTTGATTAATAATTGTGGGATTATAAAACGAGCGGATGCCTCTCTAATACAAAAAGCCTTTGCCCATTATAAGAAGTCTGGTGATAAGTATGCACCTGAAGGTATTGAGTCTAAGAAATTCAGGAAGCAACATTCGCATGCATCACGTGAGATTAAATTTGTCGGTGTTTGGGATACGGTTGGGGCAATGGGGATCCCAATCTCATTTTTAGGTTTGTTTGATGATAAAGATGAGTTTTACGATACAAAAATTGGTAAGAATGTTCGTATAGCAAGGCATGCGATGGCAATAGATGAGCATCGCAGCGATTTTGAACCAACAATCTGGCACCCCAAAGAAAACATGGATATGCAGCAGGTTTGGTTTGCAGGCGCGCATAGTAATATTGGTGGCAGTTATAAGCCTGATAAGGATGGGGCGTTGTTGTCAGATAATGCTTTAGCGTGGATGACGAGCCAAGCAGAGAAAGCGGGTTTGTCGATTGAGGGTCATTTAAAGAAAGCCATTAATAGTAAGCCGACTGCGACCTTGCATAATTCACGTCGAAGCTTTTATCGGGTAAAGAAAAAATACTATCGTAAGATTGATCATGAAAAAGGGCCTGTATTAATTCATCAGTCTGTTAAATCAAGGTGGGATCAAGATCCTAAGTATCGGCCAAAGAATTTGAAAGAGTATATTGACGAGAATGGTTGGTCTGGTGTGTTGGTGAAATAGAATCTTTATGGTATAGGTAACTTAGTTTATACAAATAAAGGTGAAGTGATGCTTTATAAGTTGCCAGCAATTGTTGTGATTCTTGTTACATTGGTAGGGTGTGCTGATAGTAGCAATAAGGGTGGCGCATCACAGTTGATAGGTAATTGGGTAAGTAATTGTTTGCCCAATGGATTGATTAAAGTTGCCGAGTTTACTGATGATGAGTTTATTATTAAGGGAGAAATTCATGCTGCGGCAGATTGCAGTGGTTCCCCTTATATCGTCACGAAGGTGAATGGTACTTATCAAACACGGATCTCTTCTTTCACGACAGATGATAGTGAATTATTCGAGATAGATTATGTATTTAAAGATGGCAGCAAGTCATATGATATATTTAGTATCAATGAGGGCGAGTTACACTTTGGTGATAGCCCAGAATCATTAAATAAAGAAATAGCTTCTAATCGACCCACCGTATTAAGCCAAGACGAATTCTTTTTTAAGTAATAATGATTAACGCTTCTTTTTATTACAAATTCGAAAGTTTTATTTCAATATATGACTAAAATAGTCAGGTTCATAAAGTCGTTAGAATAGCCCGAACGGGTCATACATTTTCATACTGTCCTCATGTATATTCCTAGATATGGTAGGTGAATAGTTATTTCATTTAGTATCCAGGGAGGTTTAAAAATGAATTTTAAGCTAATCACTACAGCAGCTTGTATTTGTCTAACCGCTGTTTCTTTAAATGTAAATGCAGCAACAATTTTCACTGATGATTTTTCAGATGGCAATACCGCTGGTTTGACATTCTATGGTAGTAATTCGAGTAATTGGTCTGCTACATCAGGACGACTAATTCATAATGCACCTCTTGGTTATACTGGTTTACCAGAGTTTGCCTTATTTAATGGTATTACAACACCGGATCGATTCACTATCGCTGCTGACGTTAGTATTATTTCAAGTATAAATGGAAGCGACTGGGGACATATTGGTTTTGCTTGGGGGGTTAATGATCTTTCACAGCCTTTTCAGAGTTTTAATACTTCATATTTAAGAAGCCACCAAGATCGTGTAACGAATTGGAGTACTGTTAACGGAAGTGCGGCTGTCGAACAGTATTTGAATACGCCAGGAGCAACAAATAGTCTTACTTATCGTTTTAGTGTCGAAGTAGATTACTTAGCTAGAATAATGACTACATCCTTAGATGGGTTTTCAACAACATTTTCTGGTGCAGATTTCGATATCATAAATCAGAATATTGGTGGTGGAATTGGTTTAATTTCTTGGAATGACAATATCGCTTTTGACAATGTAGTTTTATCAACCCCTTCAATCGTTCCTATTCCTGCCGCAGCTTGGTTATTTGGTTCTGCTTTACTTGGCCTATTCGGAATAACAAAGCGTAGAAGGGCGTAAGATTGAATTAGTTTTAATGATTTAAGGAAGGCAGTATTTGGGCTGCTTTTTTGTTGTTTATAAGAATATTTGTACCTAGAAGGGGAGAATATTATGAAGGGTTCACTTTCAATACTTGCTTATGCTTGTACCTTAATATTATCAAGTAGTGTTCATGCTGTGCCAATTACAGTTGGTGTTGGTGACACATTAAATGTAGCGATTAGTACAACTGTGAATGCGACAGGTTCCTCAACGAACGATGGCACTATTAATGTTCAAGGCAGCCTAGATAATGATGGTGATTTTACAAGTCAAGGAAGTGGCTTAATTAATAATAGTGGCATGTTGAATAATAATGATACGTTTCAGAATACGGGTTTCTCGATCATTGAAAATGATGGCGTATTAAATAACCAAAGTGTTGGGATTTTAACCAACGACAGCATAATCAATAATGCTAACGTGTTTAATAATCTTGATAGTGCGATTTTAACAAACAATAACACCATTAATAATACCGCCGAATTTAATAATAATGGTGATGCGACGATTGTAGTCGAAAATAGTGGTATGTTGAATAACCTGGGCGCGGCCGTCTTAACGAATAATAGTACGATTGATAATAGTGGACTTATTAACAATATCGACACTGCCATTATTAGTAATCAGGGTATATTGAATAATAATGTTGATGGCACTTTAATTAACAGTAGTACCTTAAATAATGGCGGCACCTTAAATAATCAATCAACAAGCACCTTAACAAATAACAGTAGGCTTAATAATGACGGCGTGTTTAACAATGCTGATGCGGCAATTGTTGATAACAAGGGTGGATTTTACAATCGTAACGAAGCAACCTTAGTCAATGATAGTACATTAAATAATTTAAATATTTTCAGAAACCAGGATGGCGCATCATTAACTAACAATAATGAATTGAATAATGATGGTGTTTTTATTAATCAGGATTTTGCTTTTTTAATTAATAATGGCGGCTTGATTAATAATGACACGATTGTTAATAGTGGCAGTGCTGTTTTAAGAAATACTAACGTTCTTGATAATAGTGCGGGTACCTTACGGCTTCTCGACTTCAGTCTTTTAGAATATCAAACAGGATTTGATGAACTATTAAGTGGCACAGTAATTAATAATGCACGTATTGAACAGCTAGGAAACGACTTGACGTTTGATGGCACGCTCTCTGGTACTGGTATTGTTGTCGCCAACACTGTTATCAATGACGGTATTATTATGCCAGGTCAATCACCGGGTATTCTGTCTATTGAAGGTGATTTTACTCAGACTTTCTCAGGTCTATTGGCCATTGAAGTGGGGGGGCTTGCTGCAGGCACTGAGTACGATGTTTTGGATATCAGTGGATTTGCTCTTTTGGCCGGCTCATTGACAGTTGATTTCTTTGATCTGGGTGGTGGTTTATTTAACGCGTCTGCTGGTGACAGTTTCGATATTCTTACTGCGTCAAGTATCTTTGGTGAGTTCGATACTCTTACTTTGGCAGCATTAAGTGATGGGCTTACTTGGAATGTTGCCTATATCTTAAATGAATTGAGTAATGATGTTGTTCGCTTGACGGTTGTTTCTGCGGTACCTGTTCCTGCGGCATTTTGGCTTTTTGGTTCGGCTATACTCGGTTTAATGGGTTTCGCTAGACGTAAGAGTGCGATTTAAATAAGTTGCCTATTTTTCAGCAATTAAGATGGCTCGCTTAGGCGCAGGATAGCCTTCAATTGTTTTATTACTATCTTTAGGGTCAAGAAACTCCTTGAGTGAATGAAACGTCATCCAATCAGTTGAGCGTTGTTCTTCGATACTTGTTTGATTAACGTCAACAATGCGTATGTTTTTAAGTCCACAGCGTTCAGCCCAACGAATTAGCATATCGGTTGAAGGAATAAACCAGACATTACGCATGCAGGCATAACGATCTTCTGGCACTAGTACGCTATTTTCATCGCCTTCGATAATGAGTGTTTCCAGTACTAATTCGCCACCATGAACTAAACAGTCCATCAGCTGTTTAATGTGGTCAATAGGACTGCGACGGTGGTAGAGAACTCCCATCGAGAAAACCGTGTCGAAGCTCTCTAGTTTTTCAGGTAAATCATCAATGCCAGCTGGCAGCACCATGACAGTGTCTGACTGAATATATTTTTGCATCACCTGAAATTGCATATTAAATAAAACGGTAGGATCAATGCCGATAACACTGGCTGCGCCATCAGCTGCCATACGCCAACAGTGATAACCATTACCACAGCCTACATCAAGTACATGTTTATCTTGCAAAGATGAGATGTGATCTTTTAAACGATCCCACTTCCAGTCGGAATGCCACTCGGTATCAATATGTAATCCAAATAAATTAAATGGCCCTTTACGCCAAGGGTGTAAGAGCATTAATTGTTGTTCTAATTGTTTGTGTTGCTGTTCATTAATATCGTTAGTGAGCCCAATTTGAATGGCGGCACTATCAATATTAATTTCAGAAGTATTTATATCAGGAAGTGTATTAATGGCTTGCTGCCATTTCGTTATATTGCCAAATCGTGTTGAATCTAATCCATGCTTGATTTGATTTGGTAAATCCTCAGCCCACTTGGCAAGTGGCCCATCTTGTAATTGTCGTATGAATTGATCGTAAAAACTCATTTGATGGCAATGATTGAAATAAAGTTAAGACATTGTTGCCAGACGATTACTTTGCTAAACCCGGCATCTAATAAACGCTGTTTGTGTGTGGCTAGGTTATCTGGAATTAAAACATTGTCGAGAGCAGAGCGCTTCTGACTGATTTCAAGATCACTGTAACCGTTGGCACTTTTGAAATTTAACTGAAGTTCTTCAATCAGGTTTTGTTCATCAATATCATCACTGATAATTTTCTCAGAAAGAATTAATGCACCACCTTGATTCATACCTGAAGCGATCTTACTGAGTAGCTCAAGTCGTTTATCGGGTTCAATAAATTGCAGGGTAAAATTGAGTATCGCTAAACGGGCATTACTAATATTACAATTAAGAATATCTCCACAGATAACATCAACGGGAATAGTGCTGTGTTCATCATTCTGCATATTCTCGCGGCATTGTTCGACCATGGCTTCAGCATTATCGATAGCAATAATCTGGCAGCCTTCAACATTGAGCCTACGTCGTATAGACAAGCTAGACGCGCCAAGTGAGCAGCCTAAATCATAGATATTGCTGTTCGCTGTGACGAACTTCTCAGCAATGATGCCAAGCAGGGGGATAAGATTGTCATAACCCGGTACAGAACGGCGAATCATATCTGGAAAAACGTGCGCGACAGACTTATCGAAGACAAAATCAACGATCATGTCCTTTGGCGTATTGTAAATGCTATCTTTGGCCCCAGATTTACTCATAGTAGTGTCATTTTTGAATTAGGCGCTGAGATTATCGGATTTGGTCAATAATCTCCACTTTATGTGAATTCATTTAGGGAGGGCTGGTTATGGTGACAACAAAACATGGTATTGCAGTAGGCATTGAGCGAACTGGAAATGACTTTTATATGACTTTCACTGCGGTAGGGAAATTGACTCATGAAGATTATGAGCTGATAACACCCATGATTGACTCCGCGTTAGAGGGAATTAAGGAACCTCAAATCAAAGTATTTTTTGATGTTACCGAGTTTGAAGGCTGGGAGTTAAAAGCCGCATGGGATGATTTCAAAATAGGACTCAAACACGGTAATAAATTTGCTCGTGTTGCCATGTACGGAAATAAGCCTTGGCAAGCATGGATATCTAAGATTGCTGGCTGGTTTGTTGCTGGTGAGGTTGAATATTTTGAAGATGAATCTGCTGCAATTAAATGGTTGCAGTCGTCATAAATCATTATTCTTCTTAATAAAATACCGTTAATATAAGTGCATGAAAATAACTTATATTGTGATGGCAATACTGGCTAGTTTTGCGCTCGCAGGCTGTGCCGCAAACGAAGCTAAACCTTTGCCAAAGCAGGATGCCTTATATAAGGCATGTAAAGAACCGCGCCCACAAATTTGTACGCGTGAATATCGTCCTGTATGCGGAACCCGTGATACAGGTATTCGCTGTGTCACGACGCCATGTGCTTCGCAAGAACATAAAACCTATGGCAATGCCTGCACAGCTTGCTCAGATCCTAAGGTTATTGAATATCGTTCGGGTGAATGTACTGCCCCTAAGTCTATTTCTAAATAGTTACCTGTGTGGTTTTCAGGTTATACTTAATCATCGTTAACATATTTAAATGGTAGGAAATTATGCCTTCTTTTGATGTAGTGTCTGAAGTAGATGGTCATGAGCTGAAAAATGCCGTTGATCAAACCAACCGAGAAATTGGTAACCGCTTTGATTTTAAGGGATCTGATTCCAAGGTTGAACTGAACGGAACAGACATGAAGGTGTCTAGTGATAGTAAGTTCCGTGTTGAGCAAGTCGTTTCTGTGTTACATCAGAAATTAGCTAAACGCGGTATTGATATTAGTTGTCTGGAAGCTGAGGATGTTGAAGAAGCACTTAAAAACGCCAAACAGACAATTAAGGTAAGAGAAGGACTCGATAAAGAATTAGCCAAAAAAGTGGTTAAACTCATCAAAGACAGTAAACTTAAAGTACAAGCGGCCATTCAAGGTGAACAAGTGCGTGTAACAGGTAAGAAACGTGATGATTTACAAAATGTCATGACATTACTTAAAGATGCAAGTATTGGTGTACCGTTGCAGTTTAATAATTTTAGAGATTAAAATGAATCTAGTTAAAAACATGAAGCCACTGTTGCTTCTATTGATTGTTTTTGTGAGTTTGCCAAGCTTTGCTGCTGACGATGAAGTATCAAAACTAAAGCAAAAATTAACTAAAATGTTTCCAAATGAAGTTCCCTTTGAGGTATCTAAAACACCTGTCCCTGGTTTATTTGAAATCGACTTTGGTGGCTCGTTTATGTACATCACTGCGGATGCTCAGTATGCAGTAAAGGGTGACATTATTCATATGCTCACCAACGCTAACTTAACTGACATTAAGCGCGCAGAAAATCGCTTAACAACAATGTCGGCGATTACCGATAAAAATACCATTATTTATCCGGCTAAAAATAAAATTGTCACTATGACCGTGTTTACGGATATTGATTGTTCTTATTGCCGCAAGCTACATAGCCAGATGGAAGGTTATAATAAGCTAGGAATTGAAGTTAGGTATGCTTTCTATCCGCGAGCAGGGCTTGGTTCAAATTCCTATAAAAAAGCGGTGTCTGTCTGGTGTGCTGATGATCAGCGTTTAGCATTAGATAGAGCAAAATCTGGTCAGGCGATTGAAACGCGTGATTGCGATAATCCGGTTAAGCTACATATGGATATTGCAAATAAACTCGGCGTTAATTCAACACCAACACTGGTGTTCGAAGATGGAACAATTATCCCTGGTTATATCCCACCCGCGCGTTTAATTAAATTATTAAAGCAACGCAAAATTATTCGTTAGTTTTAAAGATAAATAAGCTTGTTTGTTGCGGTAAGCAGCAAGCAGGCTTTAATCTGTTTGTCTTTCCAAATATGTTGAATTCCTGCTGTATACGATTGTAATTGTTGCTTGTAATCATCGAGCAAGGATTGATCTTTTGCATCACGGTGGGTTTTGTAGTCAATAATAAGCAAATGATCCTGGTATTGCACTAAGCGATCAATAATTCCATTAACCGGTTTTCCATTACTGTTTGTATAACTGATGGAAACTTCATTCCATACCTTTTCAAACTGATCGCTATTAAACAGTACTGCGTGTTGTTTAGAGTCAACAACCTTGGTTGCTTCTTGCCAGCAGTCATCAAATGACATTTCATCTAATGCCGCAATGTACTTGTTTCTTATTTGAATGTTTAAGGCATCACGTGAAACAGAATTAATTAATAGCTTTTCGATAATTTCATGAATAATCGTACCACGCAGTTGGCTTTGCGTATTCTCATCACTCTCTTTTTGCTCGCTTGGTTTAATTGATAAATCAGTCGCGATAGTTATTTCATTGTTTAATAAATAATCAGGAAGGGCAGATGAGTCTTGTCGCTCAGTTGCAATCACAGAGTTTATTTCTGTTGCTATGTTATCAGTCTTGCAGGTGTAGCCACCATTGTCATCAACAAGATCATTGGCTTTAAGTTGTTCATAAACTAAGCCATACCAGCCAATATTTTTAGATTTTGTTGGTTTGCTGCCGCTAATATAAAGGTATTGTCGAGCACGTGTGATGGCAACATAAAACAAGTTAGCGTCTTCTCGTTGTTGTAAGGTATTTTGCTGTTCAATAACCTCAATGGTTTTGTTATCAAGCATGTCCTTCTTACTAGCAAGCTGGAATAAACGTGGTTTAAGATCACCACTCGGCCAGTCAACAATAGTTTTATAAGCGTTTTTGCTTTTGTCTGGTGTAGAGGCACTATCAACAAGGAAAACGATAGGCGCTTCAAGTCCCTTAGCAGTATGGATAGTGAGTATTTCAACTTTATTATCAGAGCTGGTGTCTAAGGCAGAGTTAGGCGCTTCTTTACCTTGCTTACTTAAGACCGCCAATTTGGCGCGGAATAGGGCAAGGCTAGGGTAACGACCACTGTCTATTTCAAGCGCTAATTCTATAAAGCGCTTTAAGTTAGCAAGCACTCGATTTTGTAAGTGTGATGGGAAGCTGGCTTTAAAACGTGCCATGACATCACCACTGCAATAGATGTGATCGAGTAAATCATGAACCGGTAGCTTGTCTGCAAGTTCATGCCAGTTTTTAAGGAGCTCTTTGGCACGCGCAAGCGAGGCTGAAATATTCGTATCAAGGCTTTGTAAGCGGCTGTACCAGTTGAGGTGTTTGTTTTTGCCGATTCGCGATAGTGTTACTAAGTCTTGTTCACTACAGGAAAATAATGGACTGCGTAAAACACGGGCTAAAGCGAGATTGTTATACGGCGTATTGATCGTATCCAGTAGTGCTTGCATGTCTTGTATTTCGATACTACTTAAAAGCGTGCCAGGCGTACTGCCGTTATAAGGGATATTAAGTTTTTGTAGCGCGAGTTCAAATCGGTGCAAGTGAGTACGGCTTCGCATTAATATCATAACATCGCCGTAGTGAGCAGGGCGTTGTTTACCATCCTCATTAATCACTGTTTGTGATGAGACTAATTCATGTATTTTGTTAGCGATGATATTGGCTTCTTCATCACGGGTATTAGGCTTATCTAGGCGTGGCTCAACTAAGGGATTACGTAATACTAACTCAGCCGTTTCTTCATCATCTGTTGTTTCAATTTCGACAAGTGGAAGTACATGCGTTTCACCATAAACATTATCAAGGTGTGTGCTGTGTTCAGAAAAATCACCAATGTGGTTGCCTAGTGGTGATTCTGTAAACATAAGATTAACAAAATTGATAATCGCAGGTGACGAACGCCATGAAGTATTCAGTGGTGTGGTGGTGGCATTAAGTCTTTCTTGAAGCCAGTTTCGTGCGTAACTAAACAGCTGTGCATCAGCACGACGGAAACGATAAATGGATTGTTTTGAATCACCCACGAGAAAGACTGAACGACTTCGTTCGGCATCGCCCGCGGCGAGCTCTTCCAACAGGGGAAGTAATAATCGCCATTGCGTGGGGTTAGTATCCTGAAACTCATCAATGAGTAAGTGGTCAATACGTTGGTCAAGTTTGTATTGAATCCAGTTTGCATGGTGTGATGCATTGAGTAACTGACAAGCTTGCCATTCCAAATCAGTGAAATCTAATAAACGCTGTTGTTGTTTAATGCGCTGAAAATGATCGAGATAAGCCTGACCCGCATGGTACCAAGCAAGATTGGTTTGGTAGGTGTTGTGCCGTGCATGCAATTCTTCAAAATCGCAACAGGCAGGCGCAAGTAGGCTTTGTACTTCCAGTAAGCGATCAGCCTTTTCATCGCCAAGACTTTTTCGTGTTGTGGATTTAACAATATCTTTAAGCTTGCCATTTCCCTTATTAACAATGGTGGCTTTAATGTTGAGTAGTGCGCTAATAGAGACGTCTTGCTCAGATAGTATGTTTTGAATACCTTTTTGTAATTTTTTATTGGTGGCAGTAGTATGCATACCAAATAATTCAGCAAGCTCAGCAATAGTTTCTTGCCATTTATCAAACCATGCTTTGATGTCAGGTGACTCAGCTGGATTTATTTCTAGTTGTGCCTCTAATGCTTTACAGGCACCATCAATAGGGCTATCTGCTGAGTTGGCTAGTGCCCACCAGTCGCTGCGATTTTTTAAAAAATTAGTAAGCGACAACTTGGTTGATGGTAAACCATTTAAACAGCTAAATAGCACTTCAAGATTTTGTGCTAAGGGACTATCTGGGTTTTTAGTGGCATCAGCAAATAGCGCATCCCATGCTTCTGTTTCCAATACACCGGTTTTATCAAGCAATTCAAAGCCGGCTGGAATATCGGCTTCTAATGAGAAGCGTCTTAGAATTTGTTGTGAAAATGCATGGAAGGTCGTGATATTAACCTGACGTGGTTGTTTTAATAATTTTTCATACAGATTACGTGCATGCAGGCAGCTTGCCTCATCTGTTTGCATGCCAATCATTTCAAGTTCTTCAATTAGTTTATTGTCTGGCATGGTGCTTATTTCACGCAAGCGCTCTAATAAACGTTGTTGCATTTCAGCCGCCGCTTTGCGGGTAAAGGTAATGGCAAGCACCGCATCTGGTTTTACGCCACTGAGTAACAAATGCAATAGGCGAGAAATAAGTAACCAAGTTTTGCCACTGCCGGCTGAGGCACTAACACTTGTATTGCTATTAGGATCGCAGGCTTGTTGAGTGGTATTCATTCTGCCACCTTCATTTCAATTTGCCATGCATCACGGCGACAAAGGCCATCCATTTCACAATACCGACAGGCTTTACTGTCTCCCCATGCAGGCAAT
>JALTKP010000134.1 GCA_027078075.1 Gammaproteobacteria bacterium
TGATTCGCGCCTCTTGAAAAAGAATCCTCAAGAAATATATGGGCCGTTAGCTCAGTTGGTAGAGCACCGGACTTTTAATCCGATGGTCGAGCGTTCAAGTCGCTCACGGCCCACCATATAAAACAAATACTTAGGTATCGGTTAGGTACATGCACCATACATGTACTGCGCCTAAGTAGACCACAAGTAGACCAGAGTGGCAAATATCTGCTTTACAACTCACGTATAAAGCACTCTATCCAAGTACATAAAAACACTCCCGCCCACTTAATTATCTGCTTATCAAATAGTGCCTAGTCGGCTACTTTTTAGGCAGGTTTTGTGTGCTGATATGCAATTAAATGCCTGCATTATTTCTTAGCATAGGGGGATGGGGGGTGTCGATAGGCGACCTCGGGGGAAGAGGCGGCCATACACATCAGGGGTGAATTTCTACTTTATTGCTTATTATTACTAATACGAGCAATACTTTAAAGCAGATTCTGTCACTGCCAACTTAATAATATTTTGGTGTTGTTTTGAGTTAAAAAAAAGATGACATATATCAAAATAGCCACGATATACCCCGCAACAAGCAGAGTTCCATTGTTGTTGCTTTCTATTTGTGACTTCTCTGTATGAGGCGAGCGCCTACCGTACATCATGCTTTGTGTGTTTCTTTCTTCTGTTGTCATTTCATCCCATGCACGTTGCTTTGCAGTCTCTATTCGCTCCTTTGTTTTGTTATCAAGCATGTTTTATATCCTGTTTATTAGGTTAGTAACTTAAATAATTGATATAGCTCTGTCAGGGCTACGTCTAGCAAATCCAATCAATCCAAGTAGGCCAGAGCCGAATAGCCAGACTGCTGAAGGAATGGGAACTGGACTGATTGCCATCGCAGTAACGTGATTTCCAGTAGAAATGTTACTAGTTTTGGTTCCTGTTAATGCATCGTATACCTCAATAGCAGACCCACCACGAACACCAGCATATAGCTCCATACTTAAATTATCAAAGGCGAGTGTATCAGTATCAACGCCTATCGCTGTAGTGAATGACTGTGAGATTGTGTCATATACGGAAGTTGAACTACTGCCTGTACTACCAATATATAAGTTGCCTGCGTTACTAATTGCTAATGCCACAACAGTGCTACCTACAGAGATTGTAGAACCGAACGTACTTGTATTAGTATCGTATGTCTTTATAGCGCTACCAGTACCTGCATACAATGTTCCATCTATACCTGTAGTGAGTGAGTAAATAGTTGATCCAATGGATATTGAAGACAAGAAGCTATTATTTAGAGTGTCATATGTGCGAATAGAATTACTACCAAAAGTTGAAATGTAGAGAGTATCCGAATTATCAATGGTTAGATTTTGAACTGAACTACCTACACTTATTGACGATAGATTGACGTTATTAATCGTATCGTAAAGCTGGATTGACGTACTTCCAGAGTTTCCATAATACAAAATACCATTACTCCCAAGTGCTAATGCATTTGGTGAATTTCCAGCTGGTGACGTACTAATTATTGAATTCGTATCTGTATTGTATTCTGTGATAGATGTACTGCCAGTAGTTCCATAGTACAAAGTAGCAGCATTTATGCTTAAAGACGACAAACACAATAAAGTAAAGACAAGACTCTTCATAACTCTCTCTCACTGATTAATATTTAAAACCAACAATAACACATGAAATAACTATGCAGATGTTAAAATACTACCTCACTTTAGTTGTTTATGGATTTATGGAAATGTTATGTTTGGGAATAATGTGGAATGTGTAAAGTCACCCAAACAGAATTCAGGTCTTTACAGATAAAACACCTCAGGCACCCATAGTCGACACGTGTAGGTTTACAGAATTGATAATATTTAGGGTGTGTCCAATATCACCCATAAGCTTCATAGAATAAGGTGTTTACAAGAAATCATGCAATAAACTAGGGCTGCAGTTATTGGACACCTTATGTCCTCGGATGTCCACCCTCCCTGACACTCTCTCTTCAGGATTCTGGACCGACTGCATTTTTCACCAAGTGTCCATGGTTGAGAGATAGAAGAGAGTATTGTGGAAGCTACGTAGATGACACAGGATGCACCATGTGTCTACTATAGACACCCTGTTCCTTCGGGGCTCCTCTCCATTAGGGGGGCTTTCTACTAACCAGTTATCTTCTGATAAGGATAGCTTTGTACAATCCTCTCTACCTCAGTATCAGGCCTCTCGTCCATCAACTTCTTTACGTACGCCTCATCGCGCTTTCTCACAATAAAAGAATCATAGACAGTCAGGCAGGGTATTCCTTCAAGTGTTAGCCTATTGAGGATTGAGAACACTAGCTCTGATTCAATGAATTGAAGCCACAGACCATAATCACTTCCTTGAAAGAACTTTTTATACACAACTGCATGCTTCGCCTCTATTGCATGAAGAAGCTCTTTGGTACTAACACCAAGAGCATCAAATCCCTCTAAATCACTAGCTTTACTTAGTTCCTCCCTAAACACTCTACTTGCTGTGCTAGCATTGCCAACATTCATAGAGATAGTTATTAACTTCTTGCAATACTTCTTAGGAACCTCAACACCATGTACAACCACTGGATACGGGTCGCTATATGGACAACCATGGCCAGTCTCAACTCTATAGAGTATGTTTAGTGTGCTGGCAGTGAAGTCTAGCTCTACGGTTTCTTCATCATCTAAGGAAATTGTTTTTCTCTTATCACTGGGTAAATGAGCCCATGGTCCGACAACACGTCCACCACGCTGGAATGAACCCTTGTTAAAAATACGCTTCACTTCTTGGCTATCACACTCCATAACATCATTATTGGTCTCATATGTGATAACTGTTTTAGACAGTAGCTGCATATAATCTTTAAGCGAGCCCCTAACTGACTTGGTGAACACTGTATCTTCGAAATCAATAAGGCTCTTATCTTTACTGCTGTCTTTCAATATGATTGATGCATGATTGGTTTTCAACTCAACGACACCAAAAGACCAGCCTCTTACATGTAGATAGATTTCAAGTTCTTCCATCATTTGTATAGTTGTAATCTTGCCCTTGGTGACATCTCCAATGGCGTATTTAATGTATTTAGGGCTCAGTCCACTGATAACAGTTCTTATAGACCTTTGGCCTATTCTGAGCGGGTTCATGTATGTGGGTGGTTTCATACGGTGGCTCTGTGAAATGCCTATCTTCTTACCCTGCTTGAAGCAAAGATTCAATAAAATCATCTTGAGTGCTCTAAACTGTTCTGCTCTTACTAGTTGGATTTCATTGCCGAGCTCCCTAACAATCGAATCTACTATTTCTGAATCACTATCATAGCCATAACTGAGCATTGAAAATGACATGTTTATATACCTCCAACTGGTGACTTAGAATGGGTAAATTCCCCTCCCTGAAAGCCCCGTAGAATGGGGGGGTAACACGACACTTTTGGGCTTATTAAGGAGGTAGGTAAGGGTATGTCGTCTTGGGGCTATTTAGCCCTTCAGACAGCTGCTTAATAACACACTTTTAGCACTCTCATATCAGCAACCTTGTCACTTGCTTCCCATCTTTGAATGGTTCTGACTGGCACATCCAAGATTTCAGCAAGTTGCTTTTGAGTTAGCTTTGCATTGAATCTTGCTGACTTTACGGTGATAGGCGCTTTACTCTTGAAGTAATCAGCCCTATCTCCACAGAAAGCAATAAACCATGCCGGGAAATCATGTTCTATTGAGAAACTAAGAAGGTGCTCCCACACAGATGGCTTTATCTTTATTAGAGTTTGAGTGCAATATGAACAAATACGTGTAGCCTCATCTTCACTCTTCTCTGGGTCACAGAGAGCGCATGAGTCTTTGGCTGGGGTCGGTTTGTGTTTATTAAATAGGTCGTAATACTCTATCGACATGTTAGTTTCCTCATGAATCACAGACGAGCGAATGCCTCAGATGACACCCGCTGTTTATGCTTTAATTAAAGGCCGTTTGGTTGATGGGATTGCATAGCTCGTACTACTGGTATATACACCTTTAGCTTTCCATGAGAACTATTCTCATTTATAAGGCGTAAGCGTGAGTTGTTTTTCTATCAGGTTGGATACACTCTCGAACACGGGACGCAGAGTGTTAGGTGAGGTCTGTATATATCGAGCTGTAATATCGCTGATAGAGTGATTCAATGCTCTCTTGATAAGCAAATAGTCACATCCAGCTTCTGAGGCATAGCTGGCAAAAGTGCGTCTTAAGTCATGCCTTGTTACTGTATACGGTAGATACTGACAGGCAGTGATTAAGGACTTCCGTATATCGCTTGATTGAAACCCATCTGGGTTATCCTCTAGAAAGGGTAATAGATTGTATGTAAGCCACTGTGTGAGTGGTATATGATGGTCTGAGTGATTCTTTGTCTCGGTGATTATTAGTGTTCCTGTAGCCACTGAGAAGCTTGTGATCTGCATCGCCTCATTGGCTCGTAAACCTGTATGTAGCAGGAGCTCAATGTAAAGTCTGACAGATGGACTCTTAACTTTATTCAAACCTTTATACAGGAGTTTTAAGTCAGAGAGTGGTACGTATGAGGTCTTAGGTTTGAGTTGTTTCTTGAGCCTTCTTTGTGTAAGCACAGCTACAGGGTTATCAGATACACCAGAGAATCTGATAATAGCCTGTAGTAATTTCATCGCTTTATTAGCTTGGGCTATTGATTTATCACAAGCGGTTACATACTTGCCAATAACCATGTCTCTGTTAATCATCTCCAGCGTTATGGTAGACCAGTCCTTTAGATAGTTGCTGTATATGTTTTTATAGTCGTGAACGGTCTTAGGTCTGTGGTTCATTGCCCCCAAGTATTCTTTGTAAGCTGTCTGTAGAGTTGGAAATTGTCTCTTGAGTAGAGTGGGGCTTTTTAGCTCCTGTATTGTGCTGAGAGCCAAGGTGCGGGCTTCTGAGGCAGAAAGTAGAGGATACCTGCCGAGTGTTTTACGTTTTGACTTACCAAGATGGTTCTTGGTTTCCACTATAAAGGATATAGAGGAGGGCGTAATTCTCACGCCAAAGCCAGTGAGTTTACTGTCTCGGTGTAGTCCGATATTGGAAAGTAGACCAGAAGTAGACTGGCATTGTTTTAGAAAGGTGTCAGTTATGTTTAGTTTCATAAGTATCTCTTGTTGTGAGATACCTAAGCTGTTGAATTAAAGGTTGTTTAGGTTAAGAGCACCGGCTGTTGAGCTTGTCTCAACTAACTTTTAATCCGATGGTCGAGCGTTCAAGTCGCTCACGGCCCACCATATAAAACAAAAGCCCGGCGTAATTGCCGGGCTTTTTTGTTTTCGCTAATCGTCGTGTGT
>JALTKP010000135.1:0-18211 GCA_027078075.1 Gammaproteobacteria bacterium
GCTGCCACTTTCTAATGGCTCACGTAACACTTCCAAAACACGACGTTCAAATTCAGCCAGTTCATCAAGAAATAATACGCCATGATGCGCCAGAGAAATTTCACCAGGCCGAGGTTGACTGCCACCTGTCATTTACTCTTAATCATGCGAACATGTTATGAATAAAACAAAGAGTTAGATGTATTGACTACAACATATTATACGAATATAACTATTTGGTAGCGCGAATAGATAGATATGTTACAGTGCTAATGCGAACACCTTAAGCGAGGTTATCAAGCCATGCCAGTTAGAAAAATACCTAAGAATTACAGAAACTTAACAGGCGTTATAAAAAACACGAAAGCTAATCGTATGAGTGGTTTTGAATCTACGTTAGAGCGTGATTTCTATTTTCTACTGGATTTTCATGACCACGATTTTGAGGAACAGCCTGTTTTAATTGAATTTGATCATGAAGGATCACGACGTAAATATACCCCTGATGTTTTAGTTACTTTTAAATCTAGCCCGATGGGTGTTGTTGATCGGAAACCTGAATTGTATGAAATAAAGTACCGAGAAGATCTTCGTAAAGAGTGGCCAGCCTGTAAGCCTCGTTTTAAGGCGGCTAGACGTTATGCTCGTAAGAGGGATTGGAAGTTTAAGATTATCACCGAAAAGGAAATACGTGGTCCTCAACTTGAAACTGCCCAATTTTTACGTGGATTTAAGAAGAAGCCGGCAGATCAAAAAAGTATCAAAAAATTATTAAGTGCAATTGCCATACTCGGAGATACTAATCCAGATAGTTTATTGTCTTATATAACAACGGATGCATGGGAACGTGCTGAGCTGGTGAAAATAATATGGCACCTCGTTGCCACGAAACGTATTAAATGTGATTTATCTAAAATGCTAACAATGAAATGTACCCTTTCTCCTGTAAGTGTATGGAGTGTTAAGTGAATAAATTGTCTTTAAAGCCGGGAGAGCTTGTGACATGTATGCATGAGCTTTATCGTATCGTTCATGTGGTTGATTTCGAATTTGTTATGGCAAAGGGAGAGGAGACTGGAGAGCTAAAACGATTATCGATATCTGATATATCCCTTAATTTTGATGAAGTCGCTACAAATACCGATCGATTAGATATTGCAAAAGTGACCGATGAGGATTGGGAGTGCGCGCAGGGAAGATTTGAAGCAATACGTCCACTCATAGAGGCAGATAAGCGCACAGTAGAACTTGTTGAGCAACAGGCAAAAAAGGCAGGAGTTCATCGTGCCACTGTATATCGATGGCTTGATGCTTATGAGAGAAGCGGCATGATGTCATCTCTTTTGCCAATTGATCGTTCTGTTAAACGAGGAAGCCGACTTCCAGTTGATATTGAGGCTATTATCCAAACAACAATACAAGAATTTCATTTAACTCAGCGTAAGCCCTCTGTGAAGAAAACGTGTAATGAAGTGAAGAGGCAATGCATCAATGCCGGTATAAGCTCTCCCCACCCTAATACGATACGTAATCGCATTAAAGAGTTGAGCAAGAAAGAAAGAGTAAAAAAACGTCTTAGCAAACAATCAGGCGAAAAATATGATCCGATTATGGGTAAATATCCTGATGCAAAATGGATATTATCGGTCGTTCAAATTGACCATACACCCGCTAATATCATTATTGTTGATGAGGTGAATCGTAAGCCAATTGGTAGACCATGGTTAACAGTCGCGATTGATGTCTATAGTCGTATGGTGGCAGGACTCTATGTTTCACTTAACCCACCAGGTGCAGATTCAACTGGCCTATGTATGGCGAACACGATACTTCCTAAAAATAATTGGTTAGCGAGCTATGATATCAAGACACCTTGGCCTGTCTGGGGATTACCTGATGCCATACACATGGACAATGCAAAAGAGTTTCGTGGAAAGATGTTACGTCGTGCCGCTTATGAATATGGAATGGATATTTATTGGCGTCCTGTCGCAAGGCCAAAATTCGGTGCGCATATTGAACGGTTGTTAGGAACATTCAAGCGAGACATCGAGACACTACCAGGCACAACCTTTGCGAACCCCCGTGATAAGGGTGATTATAAATCAGATAAAGAAGCAGCGATGACCTTAGCTGAATTTGAAAAGTGGCTAGTGACGTATATTACAGAGGTTTACCATCAGCAATATCATAATGGAATTGATATGGCTCCTATCAAGAAATGGACTGATGGGGTATTTGGGACAGAGTCGGTCGTTGCTCGAGGGCTCCCTGATAAAGTAGTAGACACTGAGCGTTTATATATAAATTTCTTACCCTATGAGGAGCGAACGGTCCAAAGTTATGGTATTGCTCTGGATGAAATCCAATATTACAGCCATGTGCTGAATAGATGGATTCACGCAGAAGATCCAGATAATCCTAAATTGAAAAGAAAATTTATCGTAAGACGTAATCCACGTGATATTAGTTTTCTATATTTTTATGATCCTGAGCTTAATGAATATTTTGAAATTCCATATCGTGATAGTTCACGTCCAGGCATTAGTTTGTGGGAATTACGAGAAGCTAGGCGTAAATTAAAAGAACAAGGAATAAAGGATGTTAATGAAGATTTAATATTTGATGCATATGAACGGATGCGCCAAATTGCCGATGATTCGGTGAAGGAAACAAAGAAGATTCGGCGTGCAAATCAACGAAGAAAGAATGATAAGTTATCTAAAAAGCCGAAAGTTGAAAGTAAAATACATATATTACATTCAACGACATCAGTTACTCCCAATATAATGCCATTTGATGAGTTGGAGGAATTAGAATGAAGGCCTCCTCCCCATCGTTAGTTCAACATCTTAGCCCTTCTGCAGAAAAACTCCTTGCACTAAGTAACGAGGAGCGTATTGAACGCATACTGGGTGAACGCTGGATTGGTTATACCCGCGCAATTAAGATCACTAAGCGTTTAGAAGATCTTTTAAAGTACCCTAAAACACACCGAATGCCGAATCTCCTTATTGTCGGGCGTACAAATAATGGTAAGACAATGATTGTGAGTCGATTCGCATCAAAGCACCCAGCTTCAGATAATATTGAAGGTGATGAGGTGAACGTACCAGTACTCATGATACAGGCACCACCCGTACCGGATGAAAATCGATTTTATAATACAATTCTAGATCGCTTATTTGCGCCGTATAAACCACACGATCATGTTTCAAAAAAACAAATTCAAGTAATAAGCTTGTTAAAACGTGTTGGTCTTAAAGTACTTATTATTGATGAAATACAACATATACTTGCTGGGAATTTGGATAAGCAGCGACAATTTCTTAATGTAATTAAGTATCTTGGAAATGAATTAAAGGTACCTATTGTCGGCGTAGGAACAAAGGAAGCTATTCGCGCAATTCAAAATGATCCTCAGTTAGCAAATCGATTTGAACCGGAGCCATTGCCAAAATGGCAAATGGATGAAGAATATCTCAAATTATTGATGAGTTTTGAGCGCATGCTACCACTGAAAAAACCATCAAATCTTATTGAAACATCGATGGCAACAAAGATATTGAGCTTAAGTGAAGGCATAATAGGTGAGATGTCGATGTTATTACGTAGAGCGGCGGTAACAGCGATAGAAACGGGCAGTGAATGTATTGATCTAAAGATAATTAATGCCATTGATTGGAGTATTCCTTCTCAGCGTAGATTGACAGTCGAAAATATTGTATGAAATGTCACTTTCAGGAATACTTTGGCCTGCCCATCTAAAACCCCTTCCTGATGAATTATTATCTTCTTGGCTTGTGAGACTTGCACGAGCTCATTCATTAAAATTGCACACATTTTGCGATATCACCTGGCCCGGTAAAGCTATGTGGAATCGTGATATAGATAAATCAGTTGATAATGACGTCCTTAATATTTTGGCAAAAAAAACAGGGACATCTATTGAACGTGTGCTACAGACAGCGTTAGCTAATTTTGAGGGCACAGTTTATGAAAAGCACAACCCTTATGGAAATACACGACTGATATTGCCTTTGGGGATATATCATAGGTTGCATAAGAAACATGGTTTACAATTTTGTGCAGAATGTCTTAAAAATGATGAAGAGCCATATTTTAGACGTGTATGGCGATTGGCTTTCATAACAACTTGCACTATTCATAAAAAGACACTTCTAGATCGGTGTCCCATCTGTGAGGAGCCTCTTAATTTTCATAGAAATCAGTATCAAGCAAATTCAATAACGCTTTGCCATATTTGTGGTGAAGATATGCGTGATTGTGTGAGTTATCAGAGCACTAGTTACACACGGGAGATAATATTTCATAAAAAATTGATTAAGGGAATAGAGGATGGTTGGTTTGTAATTTCAGATACAGAGGAAATGTATTCAATATTATTTTTTAGTGTATTACGCCAATTAATGAAATTATTACTACATAAGCGGAATGATAAAGCATTAGAAAAACTGATACCGGATTCAATGTGGGCGATTATGCCATGTATGCCACAGAATGGAAAAATAGCTGATGTTGAAAAACATGATGTTACATGTAGACGAGCATTGTTATTAATTACCGGATGGTTGTTAGATGATTGGCCTGGTCGATTTATAGCAACATGCAATAGCGCAAAAATATGGAGCTCAATATTGTTGAAGGACATGAGCGACATTCCATATTGGTATTATAGAACGGTTACGGATAATTTATATTTTCCAGATTACGTTACAACAGAACAAGAAATAGATTCAGTACTTAAATATTTAAATAAAGTAAATATACCCGCGACAGAAAAGCTCGTTTCACAGATGATCGGAGTTACTCAAGTGTACCGTAAACGTTACAAATTATATTAATAGTTTTAAATATAGGTTCAGTAAAAGTGAGTCATCTACATATAACAATTATAGAAAAACGAGTATTTCAATAGGGTTCTTATTTTCTATGTCGAATTTCATATCAGATTAAGAAATTACTGCGATGTATTGCTATATCCTATTTACAATAGTACTATGAATATAATATTCATTAGGTGAATTTGTGATGAAGACAGTAATAGATCAAAAATGGCCAGAGAGTGTTAAAGAGCTGATTCGTCTTGCGCGGGGTGGGGCCTCGCAGAAGAGGTTTGCTGAGGAAATAGGAGTATCTCAGTCATCAATGAGTAAATATGAGGCAGGTAACATAAACCCGCCAACCCTTGTCATTGATGCATGTCTTTCAAAACTTAGAAATAAGGAGAAACGGATACCAAATGCATCAGATCTCGCAAAGAAGCTAGTAAATGCGTTAGATGGCCCTGAGCACGTAGGAATGAGGCGTATTGTAGAGCAACTGTTATCGGGCCAATTTACAGTCGCTCCGGGACGACCACGAAAGCAAAATAGGCTTTCTAAATAAGTATTTATTAATTAAAGAATACTACTGATTAAAATAATGAGGAGTTGATTTGATGGCAGTTTATGTAGATAGTCCAATATGGAAATGGCGTGGTAAATACTGGTGCCACTTATTAGCTGATTCGCTTAATGAATTGCATGCATTTGCAGATTTGTTAGGTTTACAGTCAGAGTGGTTTCAGAAAAAAGCACGATTTCCTCATTACGATATTACTAAGAATATTCGGCTTAAGGCGCTTCGCATGGGTGCAATCGAAGCGAATAATCGAACAATAGCTGAGAAAGCGATACAGCTCCGGGCCGAGTATGTTAATGCCGTCAAATAGGTAAAGTATAAGAAATGCTTTTATCATATTACCAAGAACTGGCTCTTGAAACAGATGTCACCTTTAAGACAGATAAAGGTGTAAAACTTCCATTACTTGGCTTATTTGGCGAAGCAGGAAGCTTGCTTAGTGCTTTAAAAAAGCACCTTCGAGAGAAAGAGGGTTTTGTAACCTATAAGGCGGTAATAAAAGAAGAGCTTGGTGACTGCTTATGGTATCTCGCTAATGTTTGTTCACGGTATGATATAGATTTTGATGAGTTGGGGGTTGAAATTGTTAAGAATAAAATGGCCTCATTACACGAAGGTGATATTAGAGCTCCAACAATGGATGAGCTTCAAGCTTTAGCAAAAGCCACAACTATGATAAGTGAGTCGACATTTGAAACAGATTTATTTCAACTTGGTGCTGTAGCTGGTCGTTTGCTTTATGCTTCACAAGAAAATAATGAATTAAATATACGTGATTCTTTACGGGATATGCTTTGGGCAATATCTAAAGCAGCTGTTAATTCGAATATTTCTTTGTTAGATGCGGCAGAGAGCAATTTGGCAAAAAATAAAAGCAGATGGCCAGGTGAGGAAAAAATTTATTTGAAATTATTTGATGAAGGCTGTCATGAAGAAGAATGTCTTCCTCGTAAATTTGATATCACTTTTGTCGAGTATGCGCGTGGTGATAGAACGTTTGTAATTCAGCGATGCAATGGCATTAATATTGGTGATAGATTGACAGATAATAAAATTGATCCTGATGACTACCGTTTCCACGATGTTTTTCATCTTGCGTATGCAGCGCATTTAGGTTGGTCACCTGTGCTACGAGCTCTTTTTAAGGTGAAAAGAAAAAGCAATCGTGCTGTGGATGAAGCGCAGGATGGTGCGCGAGCAATTATTATTGAAGAAGGTATATCAACATGGGTATTTGGTCGGGCATTGGAATTAGATTCATATGAAAAATTAGATTATGTTGAATATTCACTATTGAAAGCATTAAAGGATTTCGTCTCAGGATTTGAAGTGGATAAATGTCCATTATGGCAATGGGAAAAAGCGATACTCGATGGTTTTCGTGTTTTTCGAGAACTGAAAAAATATAGATGCGGTATTGTTGTAGTTGATTTAGTTAATCATACGCTTGAATTTAGGAAGTTGGATGAAAATAGTTGAACATTTTATTAAGCATTTATCATCTATTCAACTGGCGGGTGTATTTAATCCCTACGCAGATCGCTGTAGCCAATTCGATCGATTTAATGCCGCTACTATTCGTAGAGCAAATCTAAGGAGTTATCTTGAAGTATCTATTTCAACTGGTGTTAATACAATATGGTTTGGTCGTGATTTAGGTTATCGTGGTGGCAGAAGAACAGGTATAGCTTTAACAGATGAAATGCATCTTCCGGTGCTCGCTTCATATTGTAAGTCAGAAATTATTAAGCGTGCTACAAATGGAGAAGCATTAGGTGAGCGAACTGCGACAGTGATATGGAAAATGGTTGCAGAACTAGGAGAACTTCCATTTATGTGGAATGCATTTCCATTTCATCCTCATGAAATTGATAACCCTATGAGTAATAGGTCGCATTCTCGTAAAGAGCTAGAAAAAATATGGTCTATTAATCAGGAATTACTTGATACACTACAACCCAGCAAATTAATTGCAATTGGCAACGATGCTAGAGATACGCTTTTGCGTGAAGGGTTTATGTGTGAGCATGTTCGTCACCCGAGTTACGGGGGGCAGGCCGAATTTGTATCTGGCTTAAGAAAATTGTATGGGGTTAATAGCGGGGCTGCTATTCTCAGTAAGAGTGCTATCGACCAGCAGCAGCTCGCACTTGTTGATTAGTGCAGTAATATTTTTATGATTCCAGTGTTTTCCTGTATCGGCTTTTGCATATGATGATACGCATGCTAAAGGTCCAGCTGTAAGATTAGCTTCTTTGGCGACGAAGTTGAGTAAATTCGCTAAACCAATAAAGTTACCTAAAGCGCGCTCAATATAGTAGTGAGATCGATAAAATGCGGTAAGACTAATAATCCCGCCAGGGCGTAGTTTGAAGCTCAAATGACTGAGGCACGGGCCACCGAGCGCTAGGCTATCGCCAGCTAGTGTGGGATCGGATGTGGATAAATCAAGAAAAGGACAAACTAAATTTAATTCGTAGCGAGCTCGTTTAGGGCCTCGATTTTTCGCTTCTTTTTTTATTCTATCGAGAATATTAGCTAGTGGATTTATTATTTTTCCATTTACATCTTCACGATGCACTTATCAAACGTTTGGTAATTCAAACGATGTTGATTTGACATACAGTTATGATGATATGGGAAATGTGACGGGTATTTCAGATGGTTTAGAGCCTCAATATTCACGATCGTTAAGTTACGATGGCATTGATAGATTGAAAACCGCCAGTGGTAAATGGGGAGGCGGAAATATTAGTTATGATGCTGTTGGTAATATCACATCGAAATCAATTGGTAGTGAAAGTCTTTCATATAATTATGATGCAACAAACAAGCTTACATCTGTTACGGGAAGTAAGAGCCTAAATTATACTTACGATCCAAGAGGGAATGTGATTGGATCAGGTGCAAACAACTTTTATTATGATTATTCGGAAAGGTTGCGCATGGTTGATGGCGGCAATACGACCTATGATTATGACGGGGGTGGACTGCGAGTAAGAAAGACAGTTGGTGCTGATGTTACAGAGTATTTTTATGCAAATAACGGCAACCTGTTGGGTGATTATGCAGGCGATGGCACTACTTTTATTGAATATGCATACTTAGGTAGTCAGTTAGTGGCGATGCGCGATGTTACTTTAATTCCACCCGTTGCACGTGCAGGTGCAGATCAGACTACGTATGAGGGTACACCAGTTACCTTGAACGGTTCAGCTTCAACAGATGCAGATGGCACGATCACCTTATATAGTTGGACCCAAATCTCAGGACCTTCGGTTACATTAGATAATCCAAGCAGCGCATCACCTATCTTTACTGCACCTACTGTGACAGTTGATAGTGAAATTGTATTTGAGTTAACGGTTGGTGATGAGGATACAAACAGTGATACGGACACTGTTTCTATTACTGTTTATGATACCTCTCCTCCGCCTATTATTAGCGGCGTATTTTTAACTCAAGAGTCTACGGATATCACGGTTCATTGGGATACAGTTCAAAAGGCAGAGAGTTATAATATTTACTGGAGTACTGCACCTGGGTTAACCCCTGCAACAGGCAATAAAATATCGAATGTATCAAGTCCATATTTACACGGTGGTTTAGCATCAGGCATTACGTATTATTATATTGTAACGGGCGTTAATGCTTATGGTGAATCGTCACCTTCGCCCATTGTTAGTCTTGCGCCGGGTGTCAATGGAGTAAGCACATCTGCAACTATAGGTTTAACCAGTAATGCTAATGGTGATATTGAAACAGTTATTGATAATTTAGATGGTACCAAATCACTTTACTACTCAGAATATGTGAACGGCATAGGCTGGCAGTTGTATAGAGTTGATTATGATCCTGTTACAGGGTGGAGTACCCCTGTTATTGAATTAGAGTTTGGCTCAGGAATCGCTAATGTTATTTTTGATAAAGCAGGTAATGGTTTATCTGTTGTATTAAAAAATAATCAAATTATTGCGAAATTTAAGAAATTTGGTCTTCCATGGGGAAATGAAACGGTTGTATATACAACGTCTGAGTCAGTGCGAAATGTTGAGGCAGTTTTAAGTTCGAACGGTACTGCTCACATAACATGGGACGAGTTTTGTTGTGGGTTTCAAGGAAGGTATTATATCAAGACTAGTTCGTTTGATGTCGGTATTGGTTCATGGTCATCGCCAGCTACGTTTGATAGTTATATTAACAATGCCATCGATACAAAATTAGCGACTAACAATAACGGTGATGCATTACTTTTGGTGCATGATACGAGTGATGATGCACTTACGTATTATCGTTATGATGGAGCGGCTAAACTATGGGGTAATAATATAGGCATATCAGGCATTGTAGGTCGTTATGATATAACAATTTCTGAGTCAGGTTCTGCTGTTATTCATTATCGTAGTACCGTGAATACAAGTGAAATTAGAGCAGTTGCATTTGCCCCGGATTTTACTAATACATCTGTTCAGAACAGCATCTTTACGATCGATACCCTTAATTCAGTATTGCCCGAGTTTTCTATTAATAATAATGGTCAAGGGATAGCCATCTGGAATGCTCAGGATGGCAGAATATTATCAAAGCGTTTCGATCCGGTTTTAGGTTGGGCAAGTGAATATGGATTTGTCGGATATGGAGATGCAAATAGAAGCGACATCATCATTGACGATCTTGGTAATGCTTTCATCTCATGGATTTACGATACACCTAAACCAAGCACGCTTCGTTCAGTGATGTTTAATTACGCCACAGCTGGTAATGGTTGGGGAAATCAAATTAGGATTAGCCAGTTTGATCCGGCTGAAGCTGGTTTATATTTAACACCTTTTGCGAACGTATCTTTGTTAAGCGGGAATAAAGCCCTTATTAATTGGGGACAAGGTAACATAGGAACATCCGGTTATAGTGTTTATTCAAGTACCTATACTTACTTTGGCTCAGGTGCGACGCAGCAAAATTCTGCGCCGTTAGCACTGACAGGTAATGATGTCATCACCACTGAACAAGCATTTGTTACCTTAGATGCTTCACCGTCACTAGATGTGGATGGTTCCATTGTTTCTTATGAGTGGTCCCAAACATCTGGAACATCGGTGACATTGAATAATGCGAATACAAATAACCCCAATTTTGTTGCACCACTAACAGTAGTTAATATGAATACGCTTATTTTTCAGGTGAAAGTAACCGATAATAATGGCGCTATATCATATGCTAGCCAGCAAGTAACAGTTAGAGATTTGCCATCACCATCATTAGTAACAGTACTCTCAGAGGTTACGGGCAACATTGTTTCCTGGAGTGCACAAGAAGGCGCGGATAGTTATAATGTGTATTGGTCAACAGCACCTGGCGTAAACTCTGCCACAGGGACGCTTATCCAGAATGTCACGAGCCCATATACACATACGGGCTTAACTGAAGGGCAGGATTATTATTATATTGTTGTATCAGTCAATGCCAATGGTGAATCTAAAGTATTGTCTGATTACTTGGCAACGTGGAAGGATAGGTGGCAATCGCCCTTTATAGTTGAGTCAGCAAACGAAAATACGCAGCCCAATCATTTATCGTCCAACAGCAGCGGTGATTCAACATTGGTGTGGGAACAATCTACTTCCTCATCAGGTGTCAATGATATCTACGTTAGTTTATTTGATTCATCAACGGGTTGGATTGAACCGTTAAAACTTAATACCCAACAAGGCCTCCATAGTAAGCCTATTGGCACTACGAATGAAGATAGCAGTCGTGTCGTGGTATGGGGGTATACGGATGGAACGACGTACTCACTGTTAAGCAGTACCTATATTGCGACGACTGGCTGGTCACCACCAACCGTTGTGTCATCCAGTAGCAGTAGTTTAGCGATTGATGCTTATGATATTGCGAATGATGGTTTGGGTAATGCCATCGTGACATGGGAAAGTGGTGCATCACTTTATGCCAGTCGTTATGTGGCAGGTACAGGCTGGTCTGGCTCTTCGCTACTAGGAAGTGGTAATAACCCGCGTATATCGATGACTCAAAATGGCCAGGCCATTGTAAGTTGGTTGTCCGATAATGTCGGCGGTGCTGTGGGAAGCAAAAACCTATGGACGGCGCGTTATGCTATTGCGACTGGGTGGGTGCTCGCTGAGCAAGTACAGGGTGATGTGTCAGGGCTGACAGAGGGTCCGATAGCCAGTATTGATGACACAGGTTCGGCACTAATTGTTTGGAATGAATTGAGTACTTATGGCTATAGCAGCATTCAAAGCATGCAATATATACCGGCTACGGGTTGGGCCGTACCTTATATTGTCGACTTTGATGATGCGAATACGTCGGGCTTAAGCCTAAGTAGTGATAACACGGGTAAGCAATTTATTAGTTGGTTAAGACAGGAAGCGAGTGGCACACAGTCATTATTTGTACGTCGCTTTGATGCGGCCAGTGGTTGGGACGATATTGAATTAATCGATCTTAATGCGGGGAATATTGAAGCAGCTAGTGTGCACGTAAATGCGTTAGGTGAAGCCGCATTAATATGGCGAAAAGCAGAGATAGCGACGCCATCCAATAAATCGGTGCATGCAAGCTTATATACTGCAAACGGATGGTCGGTACCGGTGCAAGTCAGTAACAGCTATCAAACTGCATCATCGATGCTTCCAACTATTAAGCTAAGTAGTACAGGTGATGCACTGGCTATTTGGGATCAGAAAGTGAATAGCGATTACTACGATAGTTTATCGATGAATCATTATCGTAAAGCAATTGGCGTCCCAGCCAATGCTAGACCTACTGCAGTTGCCGGTGCTAATCAAACAGTTAATATCAATGAAATGGCAACTTTGGATGCATCAAGCTCTTTGGACTCAGATGGCACCATAGTGAATTATGTATGGACACAGCTAACCGGTCCTTCCGTAACGCTTGATGTCACAAATCCTGTTGCACCCACATTTTCGGCACCATCAGTGATTGCGGATGTAACGGCTGTATTCCAGCTTAATGTTACGGATAATAGCGGTGATATTCATACGGATTCAGTAAGTATTACAATTACGAATCCGTTGTTTAACAATACCGTTAAACCTATTGTGACCGCACCTGCTGATATAACAGTAGAAGCAGCAGCCACACTGACATCTGTTTCAAGCACTATTTTAGGTGTTGCATCCGCAATAGATGATGTTGAAGGTGTGTTAGCAGCTGTTTCTGATGCGCCGGTATCGTTCCCACTAGGCGTTAACACTGTTACATGGAGCGCTACTGATACAGCAGGTAATATAGGGTCAGATACGCAAATCGTAACCATTGTTGATACGACGCCACCATCTATTACACCGCCCGCTAATGTTGGTGTGCAGAGTGATAATCCTATTGCCGTGACAATAGGAACAGCAACTGTATCGGATATTTTTGGCCCCTTGTCTCTTTCAAATGATGCACCATCGTTATTCCCTGTAGGTGTCACGACAGTAACCTGGACAGCAACGGATGCGAATGGCAACGCAGCAACAGCAACACAGGCAATCACTGTAACCGCAACACCGGTGGTGAATTCTTCACCGACAATCAGTGGTATTAATGCCGCTTTTGTTGGTAATCAGATCCAGTTAATTGCAAGTGCGAGTGATTCTGATAATGGGCCTTCACCGTTAAGTTACCAGTGGAGCATTGTGTCGGGTGGTGGTAGTTTAACAACGCTTACTGGTGCGACAACGTATTACAATCTACCCAGTAATAATGTCACAGTGACATTTAAACTTATTGTGTCTGATGGCCAAGATAGTGCTCAGACTAACTACACGTTAACAATCGGTTCTGGCTCAGGTTCAAGCAATCAGGCGCCGTATGCAACAGCCTTTAATGCTTATTATATTGCTTCGAATCAAATTCAGTTGATTATCTCAGCAACCGATCCGGATGGTGGACCATCGCCTCTAAGTTATCAATGGAGCATTGTGTCAGGTGGTGGCAGTTTGTCTAATGCCAATACAGCGAACCCTGTTTATACGACAACAGGGCTGTTGCCGGGGACGTATACAATCTATTTCAATGTGGCTATCTCGGATGGTGAGGCCGTATCACCTTATACATTGCCATTAACCATTACGATTTTTTAAAGATAGGGAGACATAGAAATGAACTATAAATATTCGCTCTCTCTAATTAAATGGTTATTGCAACTATTTGTGTTGCTATTGTGTTTAGCGACAACGCCTTCTTATGCTATTGAAACTATTACTTACTATCACACTGATAGTTTAGGTTCGCCTGTCGCAGGCACCGACACTAGTGGAGCATTACTGTGGAAAGAGGATTATAAACCCTACGGTGCACGGGTAAGAAAACAGGTTGAGAGTGATAAGAACACTCGCTGGTTTACTGGCCATCCTGAGGATAAAGAAACGGGGCTGAGTTATGCGGGTGTGCTATTCTATGATTCTGTAACAGGTCGGTTTTTAGCAGTTGATCCAGTTGGGTTTAGTGAAGATAACTTACAGATGTTTAATCGTTATGCTTATGCGAATAATAATCCATTCTCATTTATTGATCCAGATGGAGGCGCACCGAAAATCCCTTTTGGGAGACAAGGAAACAGTGGTAAAAATTCTACAGGTAACCCGGTTGTAAAAGGTGTACTTTGGGCGGCGAAGAAAGCGCTTCCTAAAAACATTTATAAAAAATTGTTTAATAGGAAAGGAAAAATCGCTGACGATAGAGCTAAAAAAATATTTGGTAAGAGAGATGGGCATGTGTCAGACACTTCTGAAAATAGAAAGATGCTAGAAGATGTTGCTAGTGATTCAAAAGCTAGGTTGGGGCCAGATAAGCATGGCACTATATGGTCTTCTCGCATTAGAAATGATGGTTCACAGATATGGACTCAAACACGAAAAGGTGAAATTATTAACGGAGGAATTAATAAGACCCCTAAAGCTTATAACCCAAAGACAGGTTTGTCTGCTCCTAAAAGACCAAACTGGAAGTGACATTATGACGGAACAAAGATCAAAGCTCACTATTGATGAAGCATATGCTGCAATGTATAGGTTCTTGGAACATGAATATGAAATGACTGGGTCAGATGAAATAGGAGGTTTACTTAGCAGTTTATCGTTATTAAAAGAAGGAGGGACAGCAGACCCAGCTATGTGGAATGACTGGATACAAGCAGTCAACAAAGTGTTAAATGGCGATAATGATATTGAATTAAAAATAACGAGTGACTGATTTTAATTAGTTAGAATATTCTATGGAATCTTACTATATTGAAGTCACAGTTTATCAAATGCCAATACAGAACCCCCTGTGTACACGACAACAGGGCTGTTGCCGGGGACGCATACGATCTATTTCAATGTGGCTATATCGGATGGTGAGGATGTGTCACCTTATACGCTACCATTAACCATTACGATTTATTAAAGATAGGGAGACATAAATATGAACAATAAATTTTCGCTCTCTCTAGTTAAATGGTTATCGCAACTATTTGTGTTGCTATTGTGTTTCGCTGCAATTCCCTCTCACGCCATTGAAACCATCACTTACTACCACACTGATAGTTTAGGTTCGCCTGTAGCCGGAACAGATACCAGTGGAGCGTTGTTATGGAAAGAAGATTATAAACCTTACGGTGAGCGGATAAGAAAACAGGTTGAGAGTGATAAAAATACGCGTTGGTATACGGGGCACCCTGAGGATAAAGAGACTGGGCTTACTTATGCAGGTGCACGGTTCTATGATTCTGCAACAGGTCGGTTTTTGGCGATTGATCCGGTTGGGTTTGTTGTAAAGAACATTCAGAGTTTTAATCGTTATACTTATGCGAACAGTAACCCATACAAGTATGTGGATCCAGACGGGAAATATATTATTGCTATAGGAACTTCTGGAGAGAAAAAGAAAATTAATGATGCACTTAATAAGATAAAAAATTCTAACCCATTAACACGGTTACATTACAAAGAGCTCCAGGATTCTAAAAATAACCACATAATCAGATTTCCTAGACCTGGTGATAAACGAAATGCTTCCAATAGTCCGAATTCGCAGAAAAATGAAGTAAATGGTGTTGGAACGGGGAGTGAGACCATAGTTGATTTATCCAAAACGTATAATGTTAAAGATAATGGAAAAAGAACACTTTTAAGTCCTGAGTCTGTACTTGTACATGAATTGCTCGGGCATGGTCTTGATACAGATCGGGGACAGGTAGATTATTCAATTAACCCTGACACAAGAACTGTGCGGCATGAAGAGAGTGCGATTTTGAGAGCTAACATATATCGAAAATCCGTTTCTGAGCAACGCCGTAATGGCTATAGGTAGAAGGTGTTGTTATGAGTTCTATGAAAAAATTTGTGTGGATTTTATTTTTGTTAAACGTGGGCGTATATTTGAATTTTATTAGTGCTGATTCTTTACAGGAATGGAATTATAAAGAAAACACATCATATATTCTTGATCTTCCGACTATCGGCGAAAAGAAAGCTTTAGTGATGGAAATCGAAGAAGACTATGCGAAGTCTCCTGTGTTGGAATCAGAAAAAGAATACGCGCTAGATCCTACTGCGAGGGATTATAAATTACTAGTATTGTGGAAAGTGCTAGAAGAAAGGGATAAGGACAAAATTTATTATGTCTTTTATATTAAAGCCATAAAAGACTTATACGCCGTTTATACCGTGGATCATGATGATGCTATTGTTGGGCGGTTTTTATTATCTGATTACTTGTAAGTGATGTATTTATAAAGACTAAAGAAAACTTGACTACTACAACACGACACCTTACGGATAGGGAGCCATTACGGATGCAAAATAGGTTACTTAAATATGGATTTAAGCTATTAACGAAATTACTCGTAACTTTGTTGTGTTTTACCACAGTTCCATCTTCTGCAATTGAAACTATCACTTACTACCACACTGATGGTTTAGGTTCACCTGTTGCTGGCACAGATTCTAGTGGTGCGCTGTTATGGAAAGAAGATTACAAACCCTACGGTGAGAGGATAAGAAAACAGGTTGAGAGTGATAAAAATACGCGTTGGTATACGGGGCACCCTGAGGATAAAGAAACAGGGCTGACTTATGCGGGTGCGCGATTCTATGATTCTATAACAGGGCGGTTTTTGGCGGTTGATCCGGTTGGCTTTAGTGAAGATAACCTACAGATATTTAATCGCTATGCTTATGGCAATAATAACCCGTATAAGTATATCGATCCTGATGGGCGAAATCCTGAAACCTTACTTATGTTTGACCAGCAAACCTATATGGAAATAAGGGGATTAGAGTTAGGTGTAGATGCTTCTACAGGTGTAGGTAGAAATGCAGTATTACAACAAATGCAAACTGAGGCGCTATATGAAGCAGGAGGACTAGCGGTCGGGGCTGCAGTAGGTAAAGTAATAGGCAATGTGATGGGTAAACTTTCATCAAAGAGGGGGCTAACCACACCTAAGAAGTTTTTCGGTAATAAAACAAAACCAGAGGTCAAGGATGCATTGGGGAAAAAATTTGGTCCTCCAAAAAGCTCACGTGACAACGCGGATACTTATTACAATCCAAAATCAAAGCGCTCCTTTAACGTTCATGAGGAACCTGGTCATAACGCGGGAAAGCCACATGTTGATATTAGACGTCGTGGCGGATACCAGGAAAAAAAATATGATTTGAAGGATAAATAACATGACTGCTGAGAAAATTTTAGTCAATGGCTCTCTTATTGATAGGGATTATTTTGAAGATAACCTGACTGAGGCTATGAGTTGTCAGTGGGAGAGCGTTATTGCAGATACGATAGTTGAGCATAACCACTGTATAATTTGTATGATGCCTATTTCAAGTGATCAAAATGAAACTGTTTATAGGTCAGGGAATAGGTTTCTATGCTCTCATTGTTTTGAAAGGTTTATTATGGAATCATAGTTTCCGAATCTATTAATTATATAGTAGATACAAATGTTGTGACGATTTATCAAATATTTTTACTGTTAACAATATTAGCGATTGTTTTTTCTATGTATTTTTTCATTAAGCTTGTGCACGGTATAAAACCTGAAAAAGCAAGGTTTGCTGGGGTGTTAGGTCCATTATTTATATTTTCTTCGTCAATATTAAATGATACGGGTAGGGTATATAGAGTTAAGTTTGTCTTATCATTAATTATCGTAATAGCATTAATGTCATTTGTTGCTTTTTTAAATCCTAAGTAATATAGATTGTTCCAATATACTACTCTACATCTCGTAATTGCCTTAAAGCTCCTTTAGGGCTCCTATTTTCTTCAGAAAATCATTACCGATTAACATTGGATGATAGGTTAAATCACCGGTAAAGGAACTTGGCTCTCCAGAAATTAAATCGTCCCTGTGACCTTTCCCCCAACTTAGTACCACGTTGATGTTGAGATAATTCATATTATGCTGCCATCGGCATTATGCCGAAGTTCTTATACGTAACTTAAAATATCTCTTGTTATGTATAACGCTAGTTTAAGTTCGTAAATGTGGTGTTGCTGTTCGCATAATATGTGTTTATTCGCACTAACTAATGTAAATAACAGCCACCACCAACCAGTGCGACAGCCGATGCCGTATGATGAGGTGAGCGAAAAGGGCGCGTGCGCCAATTTTGTTCAGAGGGTGCTTGTCCACAAATAGAATGAACAGCTGCAAACTCAAGGGCTTCATCCTCCGTCATGTTGGGAAGAATGCCCGCAAGCCGTTTTGCCAACATGGTTTTACCTGTCCCGGGTGGGCCGACCATAATTAAACTATGAGCACCTGCAGCGGCAATTTCCA
>JALTKP010000135.1:18221-18581 GCA_027078075.1 Gammaproteobacteria bacterium
CCGAAGTTCTTATACGTAACTTAAAATATCTCTTGTTATGTATAACGCTAGTTTAAGTTCGTAAATGTGGTGTTGCTGTTCGCATAATATGTGTTTATTCGCACTAACTAATGTAAATAACACCACCACCAACCAGTGCGACAGCCGATGCCGTATGATGAGGTGAGCGAAAAGGGCGCGTGCGCCAATTTTGTTCAGAGGGTGCTTGTCCACAAATAGAATGAACAGCTGCAAACTCAAGGGCTTCATCCTCCGTCATGTTGGGAAGAATGCCCGCAAGCCGTTTTGCCAACATGGTTTTACCTGTCCCGGGTGGGCCGACCATAATTAAACTATGAGCACCTGCAGCGGCAATTTCCA
>JALTKP010000136.1 GCA_027078075.1 Gammaproteobacteria bacterium
GATGGTGAAAGGTCAGTCATTGGATTTGGATGCGGTGAAAGCAATGCTTGCTGATGCTGCGATTGTGATTGCACATAATGCACGATTTGATCGGCCCTTTTGCGAAGATTTACTTGATGAGTTTAAAGATATTTCATGGGCATGTTCTATTGGCGATATTAATTGGAATGAAGAAGGTGTTGAAGGGGTAAAGTTAGAATTTCTTGCTTATAAGTTTGGTTTCTTCTTTGAAGGGCATCGTGCCACGATTGATTGCCAAGCCGGTATCGAGGTGCTTTCTCGCTCGTTACCCACATCGGGTGATTTGAGTTTAAAGCGTTTACTGGAAACAGCACGACAAACTAATCTTCGTTTGTGGGCAGAAGGCTCACCATTTGAGAAAAAAGATGATCTGAAAAAACGAGGTTATCGATGGAGTGCTGGAGAAAATGGCAAACGTAAAGCTTGGTATAAAGACATTTTAGAAACCGAACTGGAAGACGAAATGGAATATCTGAACGGCAATATTTATACGCGTAACGTAGATGAATTACCGGTGGATAAATTTAATGCAACTTTGCGCTATTCACGCCGTTTATAAAGCACGCTGAGTTTGCAGTGCGTTTAAAGACATTATTAATTTGTTATATCACTTTATTACTAAGTGCAAATTACCTGCAGGCAGCTGAGTTACAACCATTAGCAGATATGCATGTGCACTATAAGTGGAGCCAAACTGAAGTTACTACGCCACAACAGGCGGTAGAAGCATTACAGAGAAATGGTGTTTCACTTGCCGTTATATTTGGTACGCCACCAGAAATTGTCCTTGATGTTAAAGCAACAAAAAATGTACAACTGGTATATTTTTTTCAACCATATTTACGTCCCTATCTTAAATCACAATGGTTTTTGAATAAACGCGCACCTGCGGCTGTGCGTACAGCTCTTGCCAGTAAGCAGTATAAAGGTGTGGGTGAAATTCATATTTCAGATGGCATCGGACCTCGATTGGATAATTTGGTATTTAATCAAGTTTTAAAAATTGCCGCTGAATTTGATGTGCCAGTAAACTTACATACGAACGCATCAAGTTATCAGTATATGCAACGGGTATGCAGTAAACATAATCGCACGCGTTTTATCTGGGCACATGCAGGAG
>JALTKP010000137.1 GCA_027078075.1 Gammaproteobacteria bacterium
TTCTGGATTCGGTGAATAAAATGTTGGGTTGTAGTGATATTACAATGCAATATCGAGCTGGCTGGGAAGCAGATATTCCCTTAAATGAATTGTTAGCAAATAATCGAGAAAAAGATCGAGAACTTGGCTATTCACGTTATGGACCACAACGAGCTGATCTGGTGTTTAAACGCGACGGTGTTGCAGCAAGAGAGCGATTGTCCCGAGGACAGCAAAAATTATTAGTTAGTGCCCTGGTACTGGGGCAAGCACAATTACTCATGAATACCACCGGTAAACCGGGCACAGTATTAATTGATGATATAAGTGCTGAACTGGATGCGAGGCATTGCAGTAAATTAATGAAGGTTTTATTAGCAACCGGTTCACAGTTAATCGTTACGGCGATTACACCAGAACAACTTCCGGATATTAAAGATCGGGATCCTGCAATGTTTCACGTGAAACACGGCGAAGTAAAAGAAGTGGTATAATAATCGACCTGTTTTGGAGAGTAAGACATGTCAGACGATAAAAGTTACGATTCCTCGAATATTAAGGTGTTAAAAGGGCTGGACGCAGTTCGTAAGCGCCCGGGTATGTATATTGGTGATACCGATGATGGAACGGGTTTACACCATATGGTCTTTGAGGTCGTTGATAACTCAATTGATGAAGCCTTAGCGGGGCATTGTTCAGAAATTCGCGTTGTTATCCATAATGGTGAATCTATTACAGTCAGCGACAATGGTCGCGGTATTCCTGTTGATATCCATGAGGAGGAAGGTGTTGCCGCTGCAGAAGTGATTATGACCGTGTTACATGCCGGTGGTAAGTTCGATGATAACTCCTACAAAGTCTCTGGCGGTCTTCACGGTGTGGGTATTTCAGTGGTTAATGCCTTATCCAGTGAATTACGTTTAACCATTCGCCGTCACGGCAAAGTACACCAACAAGATTATGTTCATGGCGAACCCCAGGCACCTCTTACTGAAATTGGTGATACGGATCAAACCGGCACAGAGGTTCATTTTAAACCGAGCAAAGAGACCTTCACCCAGACTGAATTTCATTACGACATTCTCTCTAAGCGATTGAGAGAATTGAGTTTTTTAAATTCAGGGGTACGAATTGTTCTGATTGATGAGCGTAATGACAAAAAAGATGAATTTGAATACAAAGGCGGTATCCAGGCTTTTGTAGAGCATTTAAATCGTAACAAACAACCTTTACACGACACGGTATTTTATTTCCAGACAGAACAAGACGGTGTCACCGTTGAACTGGCGATGCAGTGGAATGACTCGTATCAAGAAAATATTTTCTGTTTTACCAATAATATTCCACAACGAGACGGGGGTTCGCATCTATCGGGTTTTCGTTCCTCTTTAACCCGCACATTGAACCAATACATTGATTCTACAGGGAAAAATAAGGTTTCTACCACCGGTGATGATGCTCGCGAAGGCTTAACGGCGGTATTGTCGGTGAAAGTTCCGGATCCTAAATTTTCTTCTCAAACCAAAGACAAACTGGTCTCGTCCGAGGTGAAGGGCATTGTTGAAACAACAATGAATGAAAAGCTGAGTGAATATTTGCAAGAACGCCCTTCTGATGCCAAGGCAATTGTGAGCAAAATGGTTGATGCAGCTCGTGCACGTGAAGCCGCACGAAAAGCCCGTGAAATGACGCGTCGTAAAGGTGCGCTCGATATTGCCGGTCTTCCTGGTAAATTGGCAGATTGTCAGGAGAAAGATCCGTCATTGTCTGAAATCTTTCTGGTGGAAGGGGACTCCGCGGGCGGCTCAGCGAAGCAAGGTCGTGATCGCAAATTTCAGGCGATTTTACCTTTGAAAGGTAAAATTCTTAATGTGGAAAAAGCACGCTTCGATAAAATGCTTTCATCCGCCGAAGTAGGCACCTTAATTACCGCCTTAGGTTGTGGCATTGGCAAAGAAGAATTTAACCCCGACAAGCTACGTTACCATCGTATTATTATCATGACCGATGCGGACGTGGATGGTTCGCATATCCGAACATTATTACTAACTTTCTTTTATCGACAAATGTATGAGCTGGTTGAACGAGGGCATTTATACATTGCGCAACCACCGCTGTATAAAATCAAGAAAGGTAAACAAGAACGTTATATTAAAGACGATGCTGAAATGAACCAGTTTCTGATTCAGGAAGCACTGGATAAAGCCGTGTTAAGTGTTAACCCTGAAACGCCACCCATTACCGGTCAGGGTCTGGAAACATTAATTCAAGGTTACACCGGTGTCATGGCAACAATTGAACGCATTGGCAAACGTTTTAATAATGCAGCGTTAATGAAGATGATCTATATGGCGGTGGTTGATGATGAAATGACCAAAGACAATGCCGCCATGACCCAATGGTCAGATGAATTGGTAAAACGATTAAATGAAGACGAAGACGGGTTTGTTTATAGCAGTAAGGTTATTGAAGACACAGAACATGCCACCAATGTTGTGCAGCTTGATATAACAAAACATGGATTAACCAGAAGCGTTGTCTTTAGTCATGATTTCTTTGTCTCCGGTGAATATCGGAAGATTGGAGAAATGGCGACTCAGCTGGATGGTTTAATTGGCGAAGGTGCAACGGTTAAACGTGGTGAACGCGAAACAGACATTTCCAGTTTCCGTGAAGCCGTTGACTGGTTAATGAAAGAAGCAAAACGTGGTCAAAGTTTCCAGCGTTACAAAGGCCTGGGTGAAATGAACCCGGAACAACTTTGGGAAACCACCATGGATTACAATCAACGCCGTTTATTGCAAGTTCAGATTGAAGATGCCATTGCCGCCGATGATTTGTTTACCACCTTAATGGGTGATCAAGTCGAACCACGCCGTGACTTTATTGAAGCAAATGCTTTATCTGTAGGTAATCTGGACGTTTAGCGATGAGATGGTGTGTTTATTTGTCCGGTGAGATTCATACGGACTGGCGTGAAAAAATTATTAATGCTGCTGAACAGGCAAATTTACCGATTGATTTTACATCGGCAGTTACCAATCACGAAGCCAGTGATGCAGCAGGTGATGTGCTCGGTGAAGAAGCGGATAATTTCTGGCGCGATAATAAATCAGCCAGGGTCAATGCTATACGCACCAGGACCCTGATTGAAAAAAGTGACATCGTTATCGTCAGGTTTGGTGATAAATACAAACAATGGAATGCCGCGTTTGATGCAGGGCAATGTGCAGCGCTTGGAAAACCGTATATCACCTTACATGATGAAGATATTATCCATCCATTAAAAGAAGTCGATGGTTCCGCAATGGCATGGGCAAAAACACCAGAACAAGTTGTAGAATTATTAAAGTACGTTACTAGTCAACAATAAGTTCGAGGTCTTTAATATGATCGTCAACGAGCAAGAAAAACAACAAGCACTTAAAGACGTCAACAAACGTTTAATGAAAATACAATTTATAGGGGCTATCGGTAATATCCTGGTAGGCTTGGCTATATACGGTATTTGGGGCGCACAGGGTAATGCCTTTTTACCAATACTGAATAATATGGATGTTGTTTATAGTATGTTGGTTGTGGGTATTGTTATTATTGTTTGGCAGTTTGCAAATTATTTCCCGTTAATAAAAAAGAGAATTGAACTTACAAAAGCGGACACCTGAATGCGTCGGATTTTAATGACATGGATTGTGTTATTGATAGTGCCAGTATCTTACGGACAACAACCCACACCTGAAAAAATTCTCGCTCTGGGTGATTCATATACGATAGGACAAAGTGTTGATGCAAACCAGCGCTGGCCGGTTCAGTTGGTATTGGCATTAGAAAAACAGCAAATCAGTACAACGGTCGATATAATTGCAGCGACGGGTTGGACAACAATAGAATTAGAACAAGCAATTGCAGCGAGTCAATTAAACACACCCTATGATGTAGTCACTTTATTAATAGGAGTAAACGATCAATTTCGTGGTGCCAGTGTTGCAAACTATAAACAAAATTTTAAACGCCTGCTTAAGGCTTCTATTCATTACGCAGGAAATGACCCTAAAAAAGTAATTGTGTTATCAATCCCTGATTATGCCGCAACACCATTTGCGCAGCGATTTAATCCAGAGGCAATTAGCCGCGATCTGGATGCGTTTAATAAAGTGAACAAAATACTCAGTCAAAAAGCCGGTGTGACTTATGTTGATGTTACGCCTATATCAAGAAAAGCGAAAAACGATAACGCATTAATAGCCTTTGATGGTTTGCACCCTTCGGCAATAATGTACAAACAGTGGGTAGACAAGTTACTGCCAGTTGTTAAAAGCGTATTGGATAAAAAAGCAAAGAAAACTGGAGATAAGAACTGAGCTTATGGTTTGCTATCTGGAGATACTGGAAGCGTTAACTTTAGGACTAATAACACCGAGCTAAAAAGTGTAAATTCTTATAAATATGGAAATTATTAATAATTCAAGAATGTTATTAGACCTAAAAAGCCGGTTACTAATTCTGGCATCCAGTGGCTACAGGAAAATAAGAACCTTCTAGAGGTAAAAGAGCAGGAAAAAGGAGGGAGCAAGTTCGATGATGATATTCCCTTCTAAAGGAATAGCAGTTAACAAGGCCTTCCAGCGGACACAGGCGCTATCGCGCCTGCCCCGCTGAAGGCAACGTTAGCGCCCAAGAGAAAGGTATGGCTATTTAGCCATATCGCTGCTATATTGTTCCTATGAGCAAACCGGATTTTGAATGGAATGAGGCAAAAAACCTTGAAAATCAACGCAAGCACGGTGTTTCGTTCTTTGAGGCACAGCACGTTTTTTTAGACTCTAACCGTATTATCGCTGAAGATATTGAGCATAGTCAAAAAGAAAAGCGGTATTACTGCTTTGGCTTAAATGATCAAGGTACAGGCATTCTCACTGTTCGGTTTACTTATCGATCCGGTTGCATCCGTATTATTGGTGCAGGTTATTGGCGCAAAGGTAAAAAAATCTATGAACAAAACAATTCAATATAGTAACGAGCCTATTGGCGATATTAATCTGGTTTCTGATTTTCTACCATCACCAGAGGAGCTCGCGCTTAAACAACAAAATACTAAGGTTACAATATCACTTAGTTCTGAAAGTGTTGCCTATTTTAAAAATACTGCAAAAAAACATCACATGCAGTACCAAAAAATGATTAGGCAATTACTTGATGATTATGTTGCGCACCAAAAAAGCGCTAACAAATAGCTCCAGCGGACAATTTAAAGTAGCACTTGTTTTGCATTTGCAAAAACATGCCACTTTAAATTGCAGCTGAGCAAAACGTTAGAG
>JALTKP010000138.1 GCA_027078075.1 Gammaproteobacteria bacterium
AACAATCCATTAGGAACATTAAAGACGGTTCCATCATTAACCATTTCAATACCTGACCGTATACGATCAATCAGCAGAGAGCTGAAGGATAAGTCATTTGCCAACTGCCATTGATCCGCACTAATCGAATCACCTGTTAGTAGATCAGGATCAGAAAATGGATCTGCCCGTAAAACTACATTACTCACATCTTGTTGATCTGTAAAAGCAATCAGTGTTGGTGCAATTGGCCTATGTAAATCTATTGTATCCATAGGATCATTAGGATTCGAGCCGACAGCAATTTCTTCCGAATCAGAGTCTCCATCAAAATCGGTATCAAACATATCAGCTCGAGTGCCAGCATTAAACTCTTCAAGCGCAGTTAAACCGTCCCCGTCAAAATCACTACTCGCATCAAAACTATCAAGTGGATTTAGTCCATTAGCTAGCTCATAAGAATCAAGCATTAAATCGATATCTGAATCATCAATATAGTCAGCAATTCCATCCACATCGAAATCACTTCCCTTGATGTATATAGCAATTTGATTACTAGAATTACCTACAGGGTCAGAGATAGTGCCCGTGATATAACCTGTGCTTGAACCATTTTGTAAATGCCCAACATATAATAAATTTAAATTAGGAGCACCAGTAAATATTACACCTTGCGAAGACAATAAATTAAAGGTCAACTGCGCATTAGAAAAGTCAGTTGAAGAAACACTTTCCGCCAGCAACTCTCCAAATGAAATAGCATCACTTGGATCATTAACAACAATTAATTTTTGTTCCCGGGATAATTCTGGTGGTGGCACAGTCCTTTCTATAGTTAAAGAGACATTAGTTGAAGTTAGACCACCAAATCCATCATTCCATTCTACGGGTATTTCAATGGTTAGAGATGCAGTATTAATATCCTGAATTTTCTCCGGCACATAACGAAACAGATAGTTACCTATATACTCTAAAACACCAGACGAAACCGCTCCAATACTCGGAATTGGTGTATCACCTTCTTCATCAAACACATTCACAGAAAACTCTACACTGTCAATATCGCTTGTTGATACAGCAATTGCAGTATCAACTTGAGGTGCATGATTTTTATAACCGAATGGCCCCTGTATAACAGTAAATTCTTCAGATACAGTAGCCCCCGCCCAATCTTCAATTACAAGCTTTACTACTGCCGAGTCACCTCTAGATAAAAAATTAACATCGGCAAATGCATTTTGAGCAGCTGATGTTAAAAAAGAATTATCCACTACAGATTCTCTACTTTCTATCAGAAGCGACCGGCTTGCAACCGGAGCATCATTCACAAATAAGGTTATTGATTTAAGGTTAGCGTCTTCATCATAAACATCAAACTCAACACTAACGCCATAAGAAGGATCACTTGATTTAACCGCAGTATCACCATTCGTATAACTTCTGTTATAAATAACTGGCACGCGATTCGCTACCGTATTATCTATAACGATATCCCATGAAATACCTGATGCACTATGTCCTAAATCATCAAGTGCATTTATATATATTCTTCCAGACTTCTGAGGTCTCAATACAACCCGTGAATTACCAAGACTTCCTGAAACATTATCAGAGTACGTATATCGAGGGGTAATCAAATCTGCTCTAACATTATTTACGCCAGCCAGATCCCACTCAATATTACCTAAATCCCCATCAGCATCTTGAGCAATAACCCACAACTCTATTCCTGCATTAGCCTGCTCTTGAGTTATACGTATAGTCTGTTTATCACTTGGTACTGTTTTAGCTATAAGCGGAGACTGATTATTATTTGTATTAGGTCGTATGGTTTTTACTATTTCATTACTTCGGTTACCATTAGCATCTACCCCAACAATTTTTAATTGATGCACACCTGTAGCAGGAACACCTTGATTAGCTCCCACGTAAAAATTAAAACTGGCATCGCCATATAAACGTTCTTCACGTATTAAATTACCATTTAAATAAACCAATACCTTATTAGCATCATAGTCTGGATCTTTTATACGCCCATTAATTTCAAAAGATGACGATGGACTAGACCAACTATCACTCTGCGGATATACCGTTAACAAAGGAGCAGAACCAGCGGTGCTATCGGCAGCCTTTACTGAAACAGTTCTCTGTGATACTACCGTTTCACCCGCTCCATCAGTTGCTTTACATGTTACAACGTGCTCACCAACAGTATCAAAATACAAGTCACCATGCGTATGTTGTGATGAAGCATCTGAATATCGGCTTACTCTCTCAGAGAGTAAGCCTCCATCAAGCGATATAGAGGTATTATAAAGATTTGAATCAGGGTCGGTTGCTTCACATACAAAAGAATAACGACGCCCAACCCTAAAATCAGAAAATTGCACTTCATTTGGATCCAAGAAAGGTATCCCTGATAGAACAGGAGGCAAATTATTTCCTGTTTCCATCCCAGCATTAACCGACCAGATTAGCTCTGAAGTAGAGCCATTTTCATCAGAAACAACAGCTTTAACTTCATAGACACCACGAGACGGAAAAATTATTCGACCTGTTTCCGTGGCACTGGGACTACCGCCATTTGTATAGCTTATATCAGCGGAAACCCCATTCAAATACCAAGTAATGTCACCACTATTATCATCTTGGTCAAAGAGTGCTACTTGGAAGTCATAAGTTCCTAAGTTGAGATCAATATCAGCTGTCGCTGGATATGTGCGCGTTAATACCGGCTTATATGTCTGATAACCATTGATAACCCATTTTGCAGGATTCACACTAATATTTCCCGCTTGATCATAAACATAGGCCCTCACAAACATAGGATAGCCATTATTATCACCATCAACACGAACGCGCATCGTTTCGTAAGCATAGCCTACTGCATCGACAGCTGAAGCTGATATTGGATCCCTATTATCACTTTCAAGCAGAGTCAGCGGGCCATCAACCACCCAGATCACATGAGACAAGTTATAGTCAACATCAATCACTTGAACTTTAAACTGTATTTCACTACCAACAGCTACAGTTGATGAATAATCTGGATAAACATTATTCGCTGAAGGAGTATATTCAATATCAGTAACAGTTACAGGGACAGTCAATGTCACCACTTCATAAACAGTTGTATTACCATCGCTCACACCAAGTTGAATATAATATTTACCTTCAACATCTGGCGTAAAAGTAGTTGTAACGCCCGTTAATGAACTTAATACAGCAGAACTACCTGGTGGAGCGACAACTACACTCCATACACGTTCCTGGATCGTACCATCAGGGTCATATGAGTCATTGCTATCAATAGTTATTGTCTGGCCCATATTAAGGTTATCTGTTGCGCTGGCATTTATAATGGCAACCGGCAATAAATTAGGAGGTTGCGGTGGTTTACTAGATGGATCATTTGGGTTAGTTCCAGCAGTTAATTCATCAACGTTGGTTACCCCATCACCATCAATATCAGGGTAAAGATTTCCTGCCCGTATTTTTTGATATACATAATCGTCAAAAGCAGCCCATAAGTTATGGTGATTATTTAAAGCTACATCTTCTTTATATTCACCCAAACCACAGGGACCAGGGACACCGGACCACCAACCACAATCCTGCTCTGAAGAAAGTGCAAGTTGAGCAGCATAAGTTTTTATTTCGTCATCTGTATACCTTCTGTATCCATATCGATAATAAATTTCATCAATTATAAGGAATGAATCTATATCATCTTCTACTGTATTCAGACTATATATTCCCCAGCCATAAACAGCTGCCTGGGAAAAATTCATTATGATTGTTTGGTATGCATCAGATGGGTCACCCAAGAGCAACTTAGTGAGTGCCTCCCCAGCATCTACTAAGTAAGTTAACCGATCATCCCACTGAAAAGGGTTACCGGCCTCTGGATTGTTCATACCGTTCCCAACTTTTTGAACAGCATTCATCGCCGATGCTATATCTTTAGTACCAAAAGCTTCATTAAGTACATATTCTCCCGGAATGACTTTGCCTCCTACTTTTTTTGGTGTTACATAAGACTCTGAAACACTCGCTAAAGCGTCAAGCACAACTATGGCGGTAGAAGCTGTACTAACCGCACCAACCACTCCTGCTAAGCGATCCTTAAAATCAAACCGTTGCATCTGTTGATACATTGGAAAAACTCTTTCTTCAAATTCAAAATTCCAATCGCTGGCTGAGTAGGACGAAATATCCTCAGGATAAAAATCCAGAAAAACGGAATACAGGCTATCCGGGTTATACACTGCCTCATTTAAAGATATTATTATTTCTTGCCCCGACCTAAGAAAAATCGCCTTGCAAAGTCCTTTTTCCTTTTGTATCTGCAAAACACCACAAGAAGATGCAATTATAGGATCACCTTTAGTACCACTTGATGCATCGAAAAACTGAATACGCCCTTGTATTTCATCAACCATCCAGACCTTTAATACTCCATCACCAATTGCATTGACGAATTCAATTTCGTCATTTCCATTACTCATAAATCCAGGAGTAGGATTATAGCCTGCTGGATTATTCGAAAAATATTGAGATCGAAAGGAAAATCTATCCGCAGACCAAACTGCTGAGGACCAAATAGCCAAAAAGATAATGATAAACTTTTTCAATTTCCATTCCCCATTAAAACAACATTTCCATAGATCTGGTATTTTCTATAAGTAAAAGTAACTAGCAACTTAGTTTTAACTATGGGCACACTTACATTTTATCTATAGCACCGTTAGGTGGTTTACAGATAAGTAAATATTTACACTAAAACAGCTCGACGCTTTACTTTAAACAGCACCAACAACCCCGACCCGAACAACCACAATGCTCCCGGCAAAGGCACAGCCGTAACAGAAATATCAGCCGATGCATAAGTAATATCGCCACCTATGGCATTACCGTAAATATCAGAAAATACCCAAATTGATGATTCAGATATTGAAAGCTGAGATGTGCCTTCTGCCAATGCTGTAAAATAAATAGTCATAATATCGAAGTTACCTGCAGCACCTGCAAAAGTATTAAACGCAGTGTTTGACAACATGCCAGATGCATGATCCAGCTCTCCTTCCTCTATACCGTTACCAATATAAAACTCAAATACTGATTGATTTATAGTGACTTGATTTATTTGCAGAATAGAGGAATCAAAATCGAAATTCAGACCACCACCCATAATGCCTGGAAAGTCACTGCCTTGTACTGTAAGGGTAAAATTGTCACCCGGAGAAACAGTTAGCATATCAGTATCGAACGAAACGACAGCAGCATAACTATTTCCAGAAAAACCTAT
>JALTKP010000139.1 GCA_027078075.1 Gammaproteobacteria bacterium
TTTTCGATTGATGGCAATGGGTTCGAGTACCCAAATAGCCCAGCCAAAGAAAGGGATCCAGAGTAATTCACGTTTGATTAGCCAAGTTTGGGTAGGAAAGATAAGCGTAAGCGCGAGCGTTTCCCATGTTGATTCATGGCGAGAGAATACAATTGCAGCGTCGATATCTTTTATGTTTTCAATGCCTTCAACTTCATAATGAATGTTACAAGTAATTTCCAGCCACCAAATAACAAAGCGGTGCCATAGATGCAGATACCAGTAGCGCCATGAATAAGGTAAGAGAATGGTTAAAAAGCACGGTGTAGCAAGAATGATTGTCGCTAGAATCATTCCAATTGAAAAAATCAGGGATCGTAAAAATAGCATTTTAGCGATTATTCATTAATGTACCGGCAAGCAAAGCATGTACGGCTTGTTTTAAGTCACAATAAACCGGAACATCTTCAATGCCTTGTTCGGCATAAAGTGTTTTAGTGCCTTTGCCAGTACGAACTAAAATGGGTTGCCCGCCTGCGGTTTTGGCTGCTTGAATATCGCGCAGTGAATCACCAATGCAGGGGACATTATCTAGAGAAGTATTTAGCCGTCTGCTAATTTGTTCAAAGAGTCCGGGTAAAGGTTTGCGGCAATCACAGCCATCTTTGGGGCCATGTGGGCAAAAGAAAATGGCATCAATCCCACCACCGTATTCATGTGCGAGTCGGTGCATCTTGTCATGAATGGCGTGCAATGTATCGAGGTCAAATAGTTTGCGAGCAATGCCAGATTGGTTGGTGGCTACTACCACTTGCCAGCCAGCATTTTTTAATTGTGCAATCGCTTCCATGCTACCGGGTAAGGGCCGCCATTCATCGGGTGATTTAATGAAGTCATCGGAGTCTTCATTTATTACGCCATCACGATCGAGAATGATAAGAGGCATGCTTAGTTCACATCTCTAAACTCAGAAACGCGGATTTTACCATTGATCATTTTAGATTCGCGTTTCATAAGCTTATCCATTTTTTTCCAGAAGGATTGCTTTAAATCAAAATCGGCAGCAATCGCAGTACCCATAACCAGAATCATTAAATCGGCACATTCTTCTGCCAGTTGTTCGGTTGATTTCCCTTTGGTAATAGCCGAAGAAATTTCACCGAGTTCCTCTGCCATGAGCGCAACGCGGTAAGGTAGGTCTTCGCCACCGGTGCCTTTAAAATCATGTTTATCATGGAAAGCTTGAATGGCACCTAGCATGTCATCATAAGAATCTTGATTCTGCGAACTGTCCATGTACCCTCCTTAACTTTGCAAGCGTGATAAATCGGCAATGCGTAAAAATAGCTGACGTAAAATATTTAATAAGGCTAAGCGGTTATTTCGAATTGCCTCATCATCCGCCATGACCATGACTTTATCAAAAAATGTATCCACTGGCTCGCGTAGGCTGGCAAGATTAGTTAATGCCGCGGTGTAATCGGCCTTGGCTAATAAAGGTTCTACATCTTTAAGTGATGATTGAAGGGCTTCATATAAGGCTATTTCTTCATCGCCTTCAAACAAGCTGGTATCAACCGAATCGGCAATGGCTTGTTTGCTCTTTTTAAGAATATTGGTGATGCGTGTATTGGCAGCACTTAAACTTTCGGCTTCTGGTAGCTTACGGAAAGCAGCAACCGCGCGTAGTCGTTGATCCAGTTCATTAAATTGGCCTGGACGTAAGCTGACAATGGCATCAATTTCATCACCAGCGAAATCTTGATTACTGTAATACACGGCAAGACGACCCAGAATGAAGTCAAATACGTCATCAACTACGTTATCAGGAATTTCTAATTTCGGCGCGAGTATTTTGTAATTATTAACTGCACTGGCAATTAAGTCATGAACGTTAATGTTAAGTGAGTATTCCATACAAATACGCAGAATACCAAGTGCGGCGCGGCGTAGTGCATACGGATCTTTTTGACCAGTAGGTGGTTGCCCAATCGCATAAAGTCCAACAAGGGTGTCGAGTTTATCGGCAATTGAAACAGCCTGACCAATAACGTCTTTAGGTAAATCATCACCGGCAAAACGTGGGCGATAATGATCTTCAATGGCTTGAGCAATATTGTCCGCTTCACCGTCGGCACTAGCATAGTAGCGCCCCATGACACCTTGTAGATCAGGAAACTCATTGACCATTTCCGACATTAAATCACATTTACAAAGTTGCGCTGCGCGAACCGCTGCTGCACTGTCTTCACCTAATGTGTCAGTAATAGTTTTTGCTAACGTAGCAATACGTTCAGATTTATCATGAACACTGCCCAGTTTTTTCTGGAACACGATTTTTTTAAGACTTTCCTGATGTGCATCAAGACGGTGTTTTTTATCTTGTTGCCAGAAAAATTCAGCGTCAGAAAGGCGTGGGCGAATAACGCGTTCGTTACCTTTGCGAACAGTATCGAGGTTACTGCTATCAATATTACTCACGGTAATAAAATTAGGCATTAACTTGCCGTCACTGTCGAGCATATGGAAATATTTTTGATGGCCTTTCATTGAGCTGATTAAACATTCCATAGGAACATCAAGGAATGATTTATCGAAATTACCAAGTACGGCAACTGGCCATTCAACCATCGCGGTAACTTCATCGAGTAAGGCGTCATCAATGACGGCAGTGCCATTTTCTTTAGTCGCAACATCAATTACTGCTTGTCTAACTATGTCACGGCGTTTTGCAAAGTCTGCAATAACATAACCTTGAGACTGTAATAAATCTTCATAGCTGGCAGGATCAAACAAGGTCATTGCAGCAGGGTGGTGAAAACGATGCCCAAAAGTTTTGTTATCACTCTTGATGCTAAGAATTTCTGTATCAATAATCGTGTTACCGAGCAACAAAACAACCCAATGAACGGGGCGCACAAATTGTGCATCACCGGCACCCCAACGCATGCGTTTAGGGATGGGGAGTTTATCTAACGCTTTACGAACAATATCTGGGATTAACTCAGCGGCTGTTTGGCCTTTTTCATGTAAGGTAAAAGCAAGCCAAGCACCTTTATCCGTTTTTAATTGTGAAAGTTGGTCAACTGATTCAACGCCACAGGAACGTGCAAACCCTTCGGCAGCTTTAGTAGGGCAACCATCTTCGCCAAAGGCGGCGGTTAAAGCAGGGCCACGTTTATTTATTTCACGATCAGCTTGTTTTTCAGCAAGCTCGGTTATTAATAGCGCAAGCCGACGTGGAGCAGCAAAGGCTTTAATACCCGCATGATCAAGACCCGCTTCTTTTAAATCATCGGCAACACTTTTTTCAAAGGCTTGTGATAATTTTAATAATGCTTTTGGAGGTAATTCTTCAGTACCGATTTCAATCAGCAAATCATTTACGTTGTCTTTACTAGGTAAATCATTCACGTTGTTCATGATTTACCACCTTTAACCATAGGGAAGCCAAGCGCTTCTCGTTTGGCAAAGTAAGCCTGAGCCACGGCACGAGACAAAGCTCGAATTCGTAGAATATAAGCTTGACGTTCAGTAACCGAAATGGCGTGACGCGCATCGAGTAAATTAAAGGTATGTGAGGCTTTTAATACTTGTTCATATGCGGGCATGGGTAAATCGGCTTCAATTAATTGCTGGCTTTGTTTTTCACAGCTATCGAACCAGGTGAATAAGGTGTCGACATCAGCATGTTCAAAGTTATAAGTGGACTGTTCCACTTCATTTTGATGGAATACATCACCATAGGTAATGACGCCAGCATCACTTTTTGACCAAATTAAATCAAACACACTATCGACCCCTTGCATGTACATCGCAAGACGTTCGAGACCGTAAGTAATTTCACCTGTAACAGGTCGACACTCTAGACCACCGACTTGTTGGAAATAGGTAAACTGAGTAACTTCCATCCCGTTGAGCCACACTTCCCAACCCAGACCCCAGGCACCTAAGGTGGGTGATTCCCAGTTATCTTCAACAAAGCGAATATCATGTTCGAGCGGGTCAAAACCGAGTAAACGCAGTGAATCTAGGTACAATTCCTGAATATTGTCAGGTGAAGGCTTTAACGCAACCTGAAATTGGTAATAATGCTGCAAACGGTTAGGGTTTTCACCATATCGACCATCGGTTGGGCGGCGTGAAGGCTGCACATAGGCGGCACGCCAAGGCTCAGGACCAATTGAGCGCAAAAAAGTCGCTGGATGAAAGGTGCCAGCACCAACTTCCATATCAAAAGGTTGTAGGATGGCGCAGCCCTGATCAGCCCAAAAAGACTGTAAAGTGGCAATGAGACCGTGAAAAGTCGAAATATCGGTGGCGTTACTCATGGTAATGTTTGTTTTTTAACCCAAATTCTTACAATTAGCGCGCAAGTATACCGTGAGTGTGCTCATAGTTGAATGTGATCTGCTTATTTATTCCTTATTATACTATAATGGCGCCCCCTTAAAATTCGGTAGTGTTCAGCATGGTAACAACTCAACGTAAAGCAGTCGCTTTAATTTCTGGTGGTCTTGATTCACTTCTTGCTGCAAAAGCAGTGATGGAGCAAGGCGTGCACGTTGAAGGTATTAATTTTTATACCGGCTTTTGTGTTGAAGGACATACCCATGCGATTCGCAAAAAAGACAAAGCAAAGCCAAAGCGCAATAATGCTTTGTGGGTGGCAGAGCAGCTTGGGATTAAATTACACATTGTCGACGTGATTGAAGAATACAAAGATATTGTGATCAATCCATCGCATGGTTACGGGCAACACATGAATCCTTGTTTAGATTGCAAAGGTTTTATGGTGAAAAAAGCCCATCAGTGGATTGAAGAAAATGATTTTGATTTTATTATTACTGGTGAAGTGATTGGACAACGCCCAATGTCGCAGCGTAAAGATACCATGCCAGTTATCGCACGTGAGTCAGGCGCGGGTGATTTATTAGTGCGCCCTTTGTGTGCTCAACATTTACCACCAACGTTGCCAGAGCAAGAAGGTTGGTTAGATCGCGAACAACTATTTGATTTCAGTGGTCGAACGCGTAAGCCACAAATGGCGTTAGCAGAACAGTATGGTTTTGAAGATTATGCGCAACCAGCCGGTGGTTGTTGTTTTTTAACGGACGCACATTATTCGAAAAAAATTGCTGACTTATGGGCATCACGCGGTGAACGCCGTTATGAACTTGATGACATCATGTTATTAAAAGTAGGTAGACATATTCGCCCTAAAAAACATTTTAAGTTAATCATTGGTCGGGAAGAAGGGGAAAACAATTTTCTTTCTGGATATCATAAAATGTTTGCTACGATTAAAACCACGAGTCATGCTGGCCCACTAACATTGATCGATGGCGACGTTAATGATGAAGACATTGAATTAGCAGCACGAATTTCAGCACGTTATAGCCAAGGTAGAACTGCAGAAAAAGTAGAAGTGGAATTTACAAACAAACAAGGTGTGAGTAAATTAATTGAAGTAGTGCCGATGCCTGTGAGTCAACTTGACGAAGCATGGCAGGTTTAATTTAAGTCTATAGATAAAGGATTAAATAGGTTTAATTAATGTCACACTATACGCTTGATGCTAAAAGATTAATGTGTCCAATGCCGGTAATTCGCACACAAGATAAAGTCGCTGAATTAAATGTGGGCGATACCTTAGAAGTAATTTGTACCGATCCTGGTGCGCTAAATGATATTCCTGCCTGGTGCCGTATTAATGGCCATGAAGTGATTAGCAGTAGTGAAGATAAAGGTGATGTGGTTATTACTGTAAAAGTAGGTGATGCATAGTGACTGATAATACCGTGATCGGTAAAGACGCGCGTTATCGTGAAATACGTAAAGTAACTTTAATTGGCTCAGCGCTTGATTTATTACTAGCTGTCGCAAAAATTATTGTTGGCTATATCGGACAGTCACAAGCATTGATTGCTGATGGTATTCATTCAATGTCGGATCTTGTTACTGACTTTATGGTGTTGTTTGCTTTTAAACACTCCAGTCGTGATGCTGATGAAGATCATCCTTATGGCCATGGTCGAATAGAAACTTTAATGACAGTTGGTTTAGGCTTAGCATTAATATTAATTGGTGTTGGTATTGCATTAGATGCAACGCGACGTTTATTTGAGCCAGGTTTATTATTGCACCCAAATTGGATTGTATTAGTGATCGCAGCAATATCTATTGTTTCAAAAGAAGCGATTTATCATTACACAATGGTGGCGGCACGAAAATTTAAATCAGGGTTACTACGAGCCAATGCATGGCATAGCCGTACAGATGCGATTTCATCAATTATTGTGTTCGTTGGTGTGTTGGGTTCAATGGCCGGTTTGGATTACCTTGATGCAATTGCGGCGATCGGCGTGGCATTGATGATTATAAAAATCGGTTGGGATTTAGGTTGGCACAGTATTCGTGAGTTAATTGATACCGGTTTAGATAGCGAGGAAGTAGAACGAATTCGAAAAATAATTACCGAAGTCGAAGGCGTGCGCTCCATGCACATGTTACGTACTCGCAAGATGGGGCCAGATGCGTTGGTAGATGTACATATTCAAGTTGATTCTCACTTGAGTGTTTCAGAAGGCCATCAAATCAGTGAGTCAGTTCGTTATCAGTTAATGAAGAATATTGAAGATGTTTCTGATGTTACTGTCCATATTGACCCTGAAGACGATGAATTTGCTGCGATTAGTTGCCAACTACCGCCAAGAGAGCAGATAATGTCTCGCTTGAATCAAGAGTGGCAGAATATAGAGGCTGCTAAGCAGATTCAGTCGGTAACACTGCATTATTTGGATGGCTTCATTCATATTGATGTTAAATTACCGCTAGCCTTGGCAGATGAAAATTTAGTTAAGGATTTTAAGCAGTCTGTAGAACAGATTGATGAAGTGAAAGAGATCAAAGTTGGTTTTTACGCTGACTGATGCACCAATATGGTGCTTTTAAGGCTTATTCGGCACTATATTGGTGCAAAATAATAGTAAAAAACTGATATTGGTATAATAAAATTAATAGTTACAGAGACTTATCTAGTGGCATAATAAATGCACTATATGAGAACAAATTTAGGGTGTCGCGCAAGCGGCCAATTTAAATACAACTATATAACAATAGTCATTTTAAGATATTAGCGAAGGAGACATCACCATGTCCGCAGCAAAAGTTAAAAAGTTAATGAAAGACAACGACGTTGTGTTCGTTGACATGCGATTCACCGATACCATCGGTAAAGAACAGCATGTAACCATTCCAGCAAAAGCTGTGGATGATGATTTCTTTAAAGAAGGCAAAATGTTTGATGGTTCTTCAATCGCAGGTTGGAAAACAATTAACGAATCAGACATGATTTTGATGCCTGATCCTTCAACCGCCATGATGGATCCTTTCATGGATGAACCAACAATGATCATTCGTTGTGACATCGTTGAACCAGACACAATGCAAGGTTACGAACGTGACCCACGTTCTATTGCACGTCGTGCTGAAGAATACTTAAAGAAAACCAAGATTGGCGATGTTGCTTACTTTGGTCCTGAAAACGAATTCTTCGTCTTTGATGATGTTCGTTGGGGCGCAGACATGACGGGTTCTTTCTGTAAAATTGATTCAGAAGAAGGCGAATGGAACTCTGAGAAAGTATATTCTGATGGCAACATGGGACATCGTCCTGGTGTTAAGGGCGGTTACTTCCCAGTTCCTCCTGTTGATTCACTTCAAGACATGCGTTCGGCAATGTGTTTAGCAATGGAAGACATGGGCCTTGATATTGAAGTGCATCACCATGAAGTGGCAACAGCTGGTCAGTGTGAAATCGGTGTTGGTTTTAACTCATTAGTTGCTAAGGCTGATGAAGTTCAAATCTTAAAATACTGTGTACAAAACGTAGCTCATGCTTACGGTAAGACAGCCACATTCATGCCTAAGCCAGTAGTTGGTGATAACGGTAGTGGTATGCACGTTCATATGTCTATCGGTAAGGATGGCAAGAACACATTTTCTGGTAGCAAGTACGGCGGTCTTTCTGATAACGCGCTTTACTACATTGGCGGTATTATTAAACACGCTAAAGCATTGAACGCGCTTGCTAATGCATCAACTAACTCTTACAAACGTTTGGTTCCAGGTTTTGAAGCACCTGTTATGTTGGCTTACTCAGCACGTAACCGTTCAGCATCAATTCGTATTCCATTCGTTACAAACCCTAAAGCTCGTCGTATTGAATTACGTTTTGGTGACTCAACGGCTAACCCTTACCTTTGCTTCGCAGCAATGATGATGGCTGGCCTTGACGGTATCCAAAACAAGATTCACCCAGGTGATGCAATGGATAAAGACTTATACGACTTACCAGCAGAAGAAGAAGCCAAGATCCCACAAGTGTGTTACTCGCTTGACCAAGCACTCGATGCGCTTGATAAAGATCGTGACTTCCTAACAGCCGGCGGTGTATTTACTGATGACACTATCGATGCTTACATTGCATTGAAGATGGAAGAAGTAACTCGTATGCGCATGACAACTCACCCAGTTGAGTTTGATATGTACTACAGTTTGTAAGACAGCTATTTGCACTTTAAAAACGCCTTCCTTCGGGAAGGCGTTTTTTTTGCCTGTAATAAAGACTGAACTGGAATTGTGATGCAGTTGTCATAATAGTTGTTGATGAAAATCATAACCTTGTTATGCTCAAGGTAAGTTAATGGAGAAAAGACGATGCGGAAGCTACTAATTTTACTGGCAGTATTCAGTTTAATATTACCCAGTCTTGTTTCTGCAAAGCTCTATAAGTGTAAAAATGAGCAAGGTGAAGTTGTTTATACCGATAAAGCTTGTCAGGGAGGAACGGGCGAAGAATTAAAATTAGCCCCTTTTTCAACTTATAAACCTAATATAAAATCAATTCCTTTTTCGACCAATACTGAAAAAAAAGCCTCTACTGCAGTTTATACCTTATTTAAAATTATAAAGCCTAAAGATGATAAGTTACTGAGTTCCGTAACAGGTAGAGTAAATGTCGCATTTCGACTGGAAGGACCATTGCAAAGTTTAAAAGGACATAAATTTGCAATTGCACTAGATGGAAAAAAGCTTAAAACACGTGGTGTTACCAATCAAATACGCCTAGATAGTGTTAATCCCGGAACACATACCCTACAAGTATTTGTAATGGATGCAGAAGACAAGGTCATTAAAAGTAGCGGTGTTGTCACGTTTCATATGAAACATAAGGGTAGATTAAATAGCCCTACACCGGGTCAAATTCAACCTCCTACCGATGAAAATGGTAATCAGGTAGCTCCAGAGCTTATAAACGGTGTGCCAGGAAGTGTTAATAATATTCCAGGGGGCGCAGGCACTATTCCTGGTGGTTTACCAAATATTCCGGGTGGTCGTCGCTAGACTAGAAATAATCTCTCCACAATAGATCGTTCATGCACTATAATGGTGCGTTAAGGATAGCTTGATAATCACAGTTTAGATCGTGATTGTTAGTTATTTTTAATAAATCATTATTATTCATATGCTTATCCAAGATTTTATTTAAAGTAAATTTATATCTCATGATGCAAAATGTGGTTCGAGTTTTGCACTATAGATCTACATGGTAAGCCTGTTGTTAAAAAAGGAAGCTCCGTTGTCCAATATCGCAGACAATTTATCGACTTCTGTGTTGGTTCTTAACCAGTTTCTGATGATTGAGTATATGAATCCGGCTGCCGAAGTTCTTTTTGCGGCTAGTTTAAGACAGAGTCAAGGTCAGCCAATTAAAGAACTATTACCAGCAGAGCCTGCTTTTATTGAAAAAATAAGACAAGTTTTGAAGGATGCACAAGGATTTACACAACATGAATTAGCTTTGATTCTGACAGATGATAAAAGAATAACCGTTGATTGCACCGTGAACATAGGCGATGGTGATCCTGAATCGTGTTTGTTGATTGAAATGAAGCAAGTTGATCGACATTTAAGAATTTCTAGAGAAGAACGATTACTTGCACAAAATGTTGCGACACGAGCATTAGTTCGAGGTTTTGCACATGAAGTAAAAAATCCTCTAGGTGGATTACGTGGTGCAGCACAATTGTTAGAAGCAGAGTTACCGGATGAAAGTTTAAAAGAATATACGCAGATCATTATTGGAGAAGCAGATCGACTACAAAGTTTAGTCGATGGCATGTTAGGTCCAAATAGTTTACCGAATGTTACTAAGTTAAATGTTCATGAAGTAATTGAACGTGTTCGTAGTTTAGTCCTTGCTGAAGTACCAGAAGGTGTTCGTATAATAAGAAACTACGATGTCAGTATTCCAGAGTTTATGGCGGATAAAGATCAGTTAATTCAATCTGTTTTAAATATTGTTCGAAATGCCATTGAAGCTACTGAAGGGCAAGGAACGATAGAGTTAAAAACACGTATAGAACGACAATTAACAATAGGTAATATACGTCACCGTCATGTTATGCGTTTAGATATAACAGACGATGGAGTTGGGATACCCGAAGAGATGCAACAGCGGATTTTTTATCCAATGGTTACAAGTCGAGCAGAAGGAACAGGGGTTGGTTTATCAATAGCACAGTCACTAGTGAGTAGACATGGTGGATTGATTGAGTGTTCAACACAGTCAGGTAAAACCTGTTTTACAATTTTACTGCCGATTGAAATGGAGAAGAATAAAGATGAGTAAGGATAAGATCTGGATTATTGACGATGATAGGTCAATACGTTGGGTGCTTGAAAAGGCACTTGAAAAAGCCAACATGGATGTAATTAGTTACGAAAATGCAAATCGAATTATGTCTGATTTAGAAAAACAACAACCTGATGCTATTGTGACTGATATTCGTATGCCAGGATTAAATGGCTTAGATTTATTAGATAAATTAAATTCTAATTATCCAGATTTACCAGTCATCATCATGACAGCACACTCTGATTTGGATAGTGCTGTGTCTGCTTATCAAGGCGGTGCATTTGAGTACCTACCGAAGCCTTTTGATATTGGTGAAGCAGTAGAGATGGTAAGTAGAGCGGTAGAGTTACGCCGTGAAAAACAAATAACCGCTCCTGAAGAAGCAGTAGCTAAAACAGAAATTATTGGTGAAGCTCCTGCTATGCAAGAAGTGTTTAGAGCCATTGGTCGTCTAGCACGTTCTAACATTACGGTTTTAATTAATGGAGAGTCGGGTACCGGTAAAGAATTAGTTGCACATGCTTTACATAGACATAGCCCTCGAGCTGATAAAAGTTTTATAGCAATAAATACCGCAGCGATACCAAAAGATTTATTAGAATCAGAATTATTTGGTCATGAGAAAGGTGCATTTACAGGTGCACAAAGTTTACATCGTGGCCGCTTTGAACAAGCTGATGGCGGTACCTTATTTTTAGATGAAATTGGTGATATGCCTGCAGAGTTGCAAACACGCTTACTACGTGTATTAGCTGAAGGTGAATTTTACCGTGTGGGTGGTCGTACGGCTGTAAAAGTAGATGTTCGTATTATTGCTGCAACGCATCAGAACCTAGAAAAATTAGTTGATGAAGGACGATTCCGTGAAGATTTATTTCATCGCCTAAATGTTATTCGTATCCATGTACCACCATTGCGTGAACGTCGCGAGGATATTCCGTTATTAATGAATTTCTTTTTAGCTGCGGCAGCAAAAGAATTAAATTCAGAAGTGAAGCGACTGTTACCTGAAACAGAAAAGTACTTAACCAGTATTGAGTGGCAGGGTAATGTTAGGCAGTTAGAAAATATTTGTCGTTGGTTAACTGTAATGGCTCCAGGGCAAGAAATTCATATGGATGATTTGCCGCCAGAGTTACGAGAAACTTATGCGGCCACATCAAATACCAATGATAATTGGCAAAAGGCACTAGAGCGTTGGGCTGATAATCGTTTAGTTAGCGGTGATCATGATTTACTTGATTCTGCAGTACCGGATTTTGAACGTATAATGATTCGTAGTGCATTACGCCGTACAGGCGGTCGCCGCCAAGATGCTGCCAAATTGCTTGGTTGGGGGCGCAATACGCTAACACGAAAGATTAAAGAACTAGGAATGGAGCTTAATTAAGCACGCATTTTCTGTTCTTAATATAACTCTCTTAAATAAATAGTCGAATCATTGCCGCGATAAATACCAAATGTAGCGGTAGCGGTTGGATTATTGTCATGATTACCATCGCCATCCCAGTCAAATTGTAGCCAAGGTTGTTCTATTAATATTCCACTGGTTAGAAGAGGCGTTACTAAGACGCTGCCTTGGTTGCCTAATCCCGGTGCAGACATAGTTAATGTTGCGACACCATTATTGAAAGCCGAAAGGCTCGGCGTCGTTTCACCCGCACTTAAACTACCTTGATAATTGCTTAAATTAAAGTGCCCCCATGTTGGTGGCCCTAGCGGTGTAACAGTTAAGGCGGTACAGCTATCACCAGCAGAGGCAATAAAATCATTTGTCACACTGTCATAGTATTGGGCGGTAACCGGTAGTTGTAAATTGACTAGTTCAGAGCCAAACGCATTACTAATATTAAGCCGACCAAAGCGAAGCTGTGTGCCAGCAATATTGTCTACACTGTAAGTTTCGCATGTGCCATCGTTGTTAGAATCAAAACAAACGCCATCTGAATCAGTAAGATCACCCTTTGTAAGGTTAAGATCGATATCGGCTGTAAAAGGAATGGCAGGATTTGCGCTATTGCGGGGGTCGGCTGGGCGCTGGTACATTACTTGATCGTTTGTGATTGTAATCTCACCTTGAGCATTGTTATCAGTATCACCGGTTAAGCTGACTGTGCCAGATGCAGGTGCATCTAATGTGGCTGGGGTTGTAGCATTGTTGCTGTATGAGCGTCCGGATAGATTGGCAGTATATTTCCAGAACCCACCTAGATCGTAATTTGTAGTTTGATTACCACCTTCTTCAAGAGCAGATAAGGTAATTTGTGGTGCGGCAGTGAAGTTAATAGCTTGATCCATATAACTGAAACTGCCACAGCTATTGGTAAGGGTAGGGGCATTATCAGTAACTAGAAATCTATCGGGTATAAAGCGACCGACATAACTGCTTCGACCAAGAATATTCTCTCCACTACTTAGGTAATTCAGTGCGCTGGTATTTATTTCAATAATGCCAACTTCTGGCCAATTAACCGTTGCTGTTCCACTACCGTTAGTAATTGCTGCCGATGTAGATGAAAGAGCTGGATTTGCACCGCCAGTAGGAGCAATTAGTGTATTAGATAAACCAGCAGATGTATTAAAGTTTAGTGCAATGCTGTTATCGGAAATATTTGCGGGGTTTGTGTTTGGATCACTATCATTAAAGCCATCAGCAATACCATCATTATTAGTATCGTCGGTTTGCTGCCAAAGCACCCCTTCTATACCAAAGCTGAAATCAACACCAGCAGTAAAAGAAGCAGATCCTGCACTAGAAGTTGCTGCATTATTACCAGTAATGGAAGGAATTCGTAGAGCTAAAGGCCTGACAACATATTGGTTTGACGAACCAGACATGTATTCACCTGATGCATTACCATTCGATAACGGAATATTATAACGAGCGTGTAATTGCATTTGCCCCGCATCAGGGTAATTGAGGATCATACTGGCTGTTGCATTAGCACCAAAATTAAGTGATACATTGGTATAGCTAGTTGTTAGTGCAGCGGCATTGTCATTATTTGTCGCAATGTTAGTGCCATTGACACTAATTTGATTGCCGGCGCAGGTGCTTGGATCAAGACATTCCCCACCAAGTTCAATGGTGCGAGATTGCCCAGATGGAAAAGCCGGAATACAAACGGATGTATCAACCGGTGAGGCGCGCACAGCTTGTAAATTAATAGTAGTGGCATTGTATCCGGTGTCGGATGGTTTGCCTGATAATTGTGTTGGGATGTTATCAATAATAAAGCCAGCGAGTGAAATAATAAGATCGGGATCTTCTTGTTCAGTTAAGGTCCCATCAGCAACATTAATGCTAACAGTATCTGAATTTGCATTGACTAACACAGGGTAATCAAAATTAAGTACAACCGCACTTTCAGCACCATTAAATGTGTAGCTCGCAGCACCATCGCCAAGGGTAGGATCATTTAATGAGCCAGAGCCAGTAATGATACTGCTCCAGCTACCCAGTGATGAAGTGCCGTTGCTTGTGGTTAAGTTAATGGTTGTTCCTGCTGCGGGTAATACCGCAACATGATTTTGATCATGCGCGGTAATTGTAATTTCGGTGGGGTAACAAGTAATGCCAGTACCAGCATGATTAATGGCATAGTGACTGAGGGTAACTTTACAGGTTGAAATGTTACCGACCATGGCGGCGTCTGCAGGTGTATAAGTAATGGTGCTGTCTTCACTAAATTTAACTTCATCACCACCAAAAATAGCACCGCGGAAATTAGTGTTATCCCCAAATTCTATTTCACCCGAGTTGGGTCCATAAATAACACCGGTAAAACTAAAGTTATTTTCGTCCGCCTTAAATTCTGCATTATTGTAGAGATACACAACAAGCCCACCGACTGTGCCTCCACTATTGACAGAAATATTGTCGCCATCTGCTTTAAATTCATTATTAATATAAAGATTAACGACTTCAGAGGTTAGGTTGATAGTACTGTTTTGTCCGATTGTTAGTGTATTAATGAAGTAATTACCCGCAGCGAGCTCAACGGTTGCATTATCACCGATCACTAGCTCATCAATATAAAAAGGTCCACCACCAATAAAAGTGGCAGTAGTATTATTATCAACGGTTATGATGTTATAGGTATCTTTAACAGTGCTATTGAAAGTAAAAGGGCTATTAGCTCCGTTTACTGTCTGATTGTCGCTCGAACTATTAGTTGGGAAAGTGGCAGGGTCAATCGTTGGTAACGTCTGGCTAGCCGTAATAACATCGCCAACTGTCGTGGTGACATCAATTGCGTTACCGTTGTTGTCGCCTTGTTGTACAGGTACAGCGCCACTGCCTACATCAATAGTGACATCTTCTTTAATTTCAATGTCTGGGCCAGCACTGTAAACAGGGTAAGTTGAAGGAATAGGACCACAAGTGGCAGAAGAGCTAATACCACAAGGATGGCGTAATGCCATAACAGTATTAATATCAGTAACTGATAAGGCTTGAGAATAAACTCTTACTTCATCAAGTTCGCCATCAAACCGGAAGTTATTATTATTTTCGCCTGAATTATTTGTTTCGCCACCGATACTGGCAATACCGTTATCTGTACCCCAGTTACCCGTGTAAGTACCACTGGCTGCGAGGACACCATCAACATAAATTTCACGGGTCTTGGTATCAACATTATGTACAGCAGATACGAAGTACCATTGGTTGTTATTTATTTGTACACCGGTATCAAGGCTAACGGGTCTTACTGCTCGGGAGAAGAATCGTAATCGTCCTGCACCGGGATCACCTAAACTCAGCGCATAGCCACCGCTGTTATTTTCATCGTCGGCAAGAACGCGTTGACCTCGATCATTTCTATTATTGGTATTTATCCACGCGGTAATGGTGAAACTACCTTGTAAGTTTGGAAAGGCGTTTGGTAATGCAAGATAATCATTATTACCATCAAAATTACCGTAACGACAGGTACCGGGATCGCCGGATAAGGCGGGGTCGGTATTCGCAGTAAACGCGCCATTAACGGATTGAGCATGATAGGCATTCACTGATTGATCGATTACTTCACCGCCAGTGCCGTTCCAACTTGCTTCGTCTTGCGCATAATACGCGATCAGTTGTGATTCTTGTGTTGCAAGGGACAATACTGGTTCGGTTTCGATGTAGCGTCGAATTAGTATGTTTCGTATTTGACCCTGATCTTGGGCAATGATTAAACCCGCATCACCACTACCCTCATAATCTGTACCGGTATCTGCGCCACTTTTGACCGGCGCGACACTTGGCCAGCCAACAGGTCCGAGTGCATCAGCATCATCGTTATCCCAAAATTTACCATTGGTATTATTGATATTCCAGATTGCGAGCGCTTGTCTTCGCCATTGATTGCCAACAATAACGGCTGCTCCCGCACCATCTGCTGGACCAATAGCAATAGTGCCGCGATTTTGTTTCATGATAGAAACATCATGTGCGTAACCCGCATTACCTTGAAAGGGGCTGTCTGCACGGTTTGTTGCGTAATAATGGTTTGCCGATTCACTCGTGCCACTGCCGCTAGCAAGTTGATAACGTGTCACAAGACCAGTTGTCATATCAATAGGGAAAGCGTTGGTGTGATAAAGTTCTGCTTCAATGTAAACATCACGTTCATTAACAGCGCGACGCATAGAGTTGGTAACGTTGTCACCAGTATTAAAACTATAAGTTGAACCATTATGGCTGATAGTATTTGTGCCACTACTGCCATGCCAGTTGTCACCACGGCCGAGCGTATAGCTGCTGAGGCGGTTGGTGCTGGCATCGTCATACCAAGCATAGACATTAGTTGTGTCGAGAGAATTAGGGGAACTAGCGCCACTATTATCATAGTAATAGTAATAACTGACATCACTACTACTCGTAGCAATATTAGCAACAAGCTTAAAACGTATATCTGTATTGGCAGTGTTACAACTTAATAGATGGCGATCAATTTCGGTCCATGTGCTTCCATCCCAACGAACAACACGAAGATCATCACAATCTGCTTGTAATGTTCCCGCTGTAATTAATGAAGCACTGTTGAGACTAGTATCACGAACGGTATAACCGTTATAACCATTAAACGGATCAGTCGCACCAGTAGTAATGGTTATTTCGCGGCGCAAATTATAGTTAGTGTCCCACCAAGGAATATTAGCCGCATTGGCAATAATACTTTGAGTAAGCAAAAGTAATAAGCTTATAGAGAAAAAAGCATAACGATGTATTGTTTGCATCATGATTGATATCTCAACGCTAGTAGCGTTCTCGTTGATCAATAATTGGGTTAACGTTCAGTTTAGGCGGTAGTTTTTGTTTCATTTGCCTTTGTTCAGATTGATTAGTTGGCTTTTGCTTCATTTGAGCGGGTTGTTTAATTGCTTCATATGAATCAGTAGAAACTGATTTTTTGGTAAAAAAAGTATCGCCGGCCCACCAAGCTGCGGCAGTCATACTGCCTCCGAGTAATAACCAGAACAGCCATGACTGCCGTGGTTTGCGTTTAACGGTTGTTTGTCTACTAAGTGTAGTCGCAATTCGTTGTATACGCGCTGGATCAGGCGATGGTAACTCATTAAAAGCCTCCATAATCAATGATTTAAGTCTATCTTCGCTTGGGCAGACAGGTTTCATTCGCTCTCCTGCCAGTGTTGGCGTAGATTTTTTAGGCTGGCAGCAGCCTGTCGCCGCACCGTCCCTTCCGGTAAACCCATGCTCTCAGCTATTTCTCGATGAGTGAGTCCTATCCAATAACGCATCAGCAGCAGATTTTGTTCATTTTCAGGTAATTTTTTTATAAGACGACGAAGCCATTCTTTTTCATCGTCTGGTAGTGTTTTATCTGCACTGGCTTCCGTTAGCTCGGTGTTACTGTCTTCAGGGCGTGCTTGTTGTCGGCGATAACTGTCAATGTGTTGGTTAATCGCAATACGATAAAGAAAGGCAACCGGTGAGCGAGGATCTTTACAAACGGTTTGTGAAAACTTTATAAATGCTTCTGAAACGAGATCATAGGCGAGTTCAGTATTTGCACCACGGGCACATAAAAAAGACCAAAGCTTATTTGATTGCATTCGGTAAAAGCGTTGAAAAGCCGATTGATTATTATCGCGGCAAAAAGATTGGATGAGTGCAACTGGATCAAACATAGCAAATAAATCAGGGTGGTGAAATTGTTGCAGAGATGCGACGTTGAATAAAATCAGGGCTACCATAACTACCGCCAAAGGTAGCAGTACTGGTAATTCTGTAAACCGTTATGTTGTCGGTACCCTGTTGGTCATGTGGTGTAAAGCTACAATTTGTATTGATTGTAAAGCCGCTTAAGCCTACGGCAGATAAAGTGAAACTACTTCCATTAATAACAGTGAGGCAATTGTTTCGAGCATCTGTTTTATTTGCCGCAGTAATAATTGTGTATGCTGACCAATCAATGCCACTACGAGCAGCTTGATAGGCACGCGCACCTTGAAGAGCAGCCGTACTTGCGGCACGGTTAGTTCCGCCAACAGTGACCATATATGCACCTAAGACAGCGAGCACGATAAGAATAAATATCGCGGAAATAAGTGAAAAGCCATGTTGTCGCGTTATTATCTTCATGGCACGTTATCTACATGTACTTGATGTAAGAGGCGAACAGATTCACTTGTTGCTGTATCGGTAATGGTTAGATCAAGCGTCATTAAACCAGAACGTAAAGGGCTGCCTGCATCATAAGTAAAAG
>JALTKP010000140.1 GCA_027078075.1 Gammaproteobacteria bacterium
CGTGCGGCGATTAAGGAAATGATCATCCCTTCCTTACTACCTATTGCCGTACCTTTGTTAGTTGGACTGATACTGGGTCCACAAGCATTGGGCGGTCTGTTAATCGGTACCATCGTAACGGGTATCTTCGTTGCTATCTCAATGACTACCGGTGGTGGTGCATGGGATAACGCCAAGAAATACATCGAAGATGGTCACTGTGGTGGTAAAGGTTCAGAAGCACACAAAGCGGCCGTTACTGGTGATACTGTCGGTGACCCTTACAAAGATACTGCTGGTCCTGCAATTAACCCACTGATTAAGATTATTAATATTGTGGCGTTGTTGATTGTGCCATTACTGTAAAAGGTAATTCGCAACAAGAAACGAAAAAAGCAGGCGTGAGCCTGCTTTTTTTATTTCTGACGATTCAGTATGCTTCACAAAGGGTCGCTGCCATCAGTCATTGCACATCGCCAAAACAAACGCCCTACGGGACGCTTGTAACATGGCGCTGCACAACAACTGATAACAGCTCCTTAAATATGGGAGTCAAACTCAAAAGTACCAGCAATGATGTCAGTGCTTAGATGATGGCAAATTACAAATAATACCGATTTGCAGTAACTGAAAATCGAGCTCCTCGAAATATTAAGGAGCGATGTCAGTACTTAGCTGACGAAGAATTACAAGCGTCCCGCAGGGTGATTATCTCGATGGCAGTTAAGTACTGGTAGCGTGACCACTCACTCAACCATCCGTATTCTTCTCTACCCAACGCGCACCATCGTTTAAAGTCTCTTTCTTCCAAAAAGGCGCATCAGTTTTCAATTTCTCAATCAACATTCGCGAGGCATCAAATGCCGCACCGCGATGCGCTGACCAAGCCGCAACCAACACAATCGAATCGTTCGGTTTAATCTCACCGACTCGGTGCAAAATCAAACAATCCAAAATGGGGTAATCTGCCATTGCCTGATCACAAATTTTCTCTAGCGCTTTTTCCGTCATGCCGGCGTAATGCTCCAGAAACATCGCACTCACATCATCGCCTTCATTGAAGTCGCGCATGGTGCCAACAAAACTAGTCGTGGCGCCATACTGCCCCGTGCCGTGTTGCTGCATCAACTCAGATTCAAAAACCGTCAGTTCTGCGTATGGCTCAAAAGCACCATCAAATAAAACTACCTTGGGCATGTTCTAGCCTCCGGTCACAGGTGGAAAGAATGCGACTTCATCATTATCTTGGACAGGAGCCTCGGCATTCACATAATCCTGATTAACTGCCATCAGCAAATTACTCGGCATCTCTTTGCCATCAGCAACCGCCTTCCAGACATCCGCTACCGACTTAGCATTAGCCAAGTCAACGTCATCTTCGCCTCGTCCCATCTCGTCACGCAAACTGGCAAAAAACAGTACTTTTATACTCATATGTCCCTCTTACTGGCATTCTAGCCGCTAAAACAAGCAATTCGGTGGTCAGGTCGGTATAATTAGCCACCTAACCGATATTAAGGAATTGTAACACTGATGGGCAAACTGACTCACTTTAACGCTGATGGCAATGCACACATGGTTAACGTAGGTGACAAAGAGGTGACACGCCGTACTGCGGTTGCTGATGGCTACATCAGTATGGAAACAGACACCTTAACCCTGATTTGTGAAGGTGGGCATAAAAAAGGCGATGTGCTTGGTATCGCTCGTGTCGCGGGGATTATGGCGGCAAAGAAAACAGCTGATCTAATTCCTCTCTGCCACCCTTTACCTCTCACACATTTAGATGTTGTGCTAGAACCAGAACAAAACAATAACCGTGTTTATTGCAAAGTGACCGCTAGAACAGACGGTAAAACAGGTGTTGAAATGGAAGCCCTAACTGCAGTGCAGATAGCACTGCTTACCATTTACGACATGTGTAAAGCCGTTGACCGTGGTATGTGTATTACTGATGTTCAATTACTTAGCAAAGCTGGCGGTAAATCTGGTAATTGGCAACGTAACTAAATTTAACTTTTCTCAACCTTTTTTTACTCATTAAGTTAAGTAATATGCCGCTGCCACAACCACCCACCAGTGAAGCTGAGTTACAGCACCGTGTTAATGCCATTGCGGGTTTACAAGTCGGTGAGCTCGCAGAGCAATGCGGCATACAAGTCCCTGAGAATTTACGTAGCCACAAAGGTTGGTTAGGTGATCTTGCCGAACGCGCATTAGGATGTGATGCAGCCTCTTTATCAGAACCTGATTTCATGGCATTGGGTATTGAATTAAAAACCTTACCGGTAAACCAGAATGGTTTAGTACAAGAATCAACTTACATCTGTACCGTACCTCTCAAAGACACCGCAAAACATCAGTGGCAAACCAGCTGCGTATACAAAAAGTTACGGCATGTTCTTTGGTTACCTGTGCAAGCAAGCCCAGAAATTCCACTTGCCGAACGACATATCGGCACAGGCTTATTATGGCGTGCCGCAGAAAATGAACTCTCTGCATTACAAAAAGACTGGGAAGAGTTAATGGGTATTATTACGCTTGGTAATTTTGAATCACTAAGTGCACAACATGGTGATATATTACAGATTAGACCTAAGGCAGCAAACGCCAGCGTACTTGTTGATGCAGTTGGACCCGATGGAAAATTAATTCAAACACTGCCGCGTGGTTTCTACTTACGCCCACATTTTACAAATTATTTATTAGAACAGCATTTTCTAAAAAACTAATACTTTAACGTTAATCGACCTTATCCCATATTTCACGAATCTGACTTGATAAAGTCATGGGGTCAAAAGGCTTAGCAATAACGTCAACAGCACCCATACTAATATATTCCTGAATTTCGTGTGGCTGTACTCTTGCTGTCATAAAAATAGCGGGGGTATCTTGAAGCCCACTAATATCACGTAATTTGCTTAAAGTTGTTGGACCATCCATTTCTGGCATCATCACATCCAACAACATTAACTGTGGGGAAAATTTCTCTGCTCTATCCAAGGCTTCTTGCCCTGAGCTACATACTTCAAGGGTAAAACGCCCTACTTGCTCTAGCGCTAACTTGGCTACAGCCTGAATATCAGGTTCGTCTTCAACATATAAAATTCGGTTAATGTCTTCATGTGACAAAAGATACTACTCCAAGATCTAACTTAACTACTGAAGTTTATCGGTTAAAAGGTCATAATCTTTAATTATTAAGAAGCAATTATCTTTATAAACCTTTTCAAGACAACTTACTGATTTATGACACGTTTTATTTTACATATGCTTGCGCATTTCCTAGTGCCTGGCCTAGTTGCTCGGTTTGCATTCAAGTTGAATTGGCAGCGAGCCTGGCTGGTTATGGTTGCAACAATGATTGTCGATCTAGACCACCTGTTAAGTACTCCTATCTTTGATCCAGACAGATGCAGCATTGGCAGCCACTTGCTCCATACAGAACCGGCAATGGCAATTTATGGCATTATGTTGCTAGTACCTCAATTACGAATTATCGCTACTGGATTACTGATTCATATGGCACTTGATGCCATAGATTGTTATTTTCAACTACTATCATAAAAACCTGAAAATACTGACAAACTTTCTTTTCACTTAAAGGTCTTATATTTAAACCATGACTGAAATAATGGAGTCTTCAAAATGAAACACTCAATACATTTTTTTATTCTTAGTGCACTTATAATCAGCCTTACAAGTTGCGCCTATCAGCCACCGAAAAATGTCAATTCAACCTATTACGCTCCCCCTGTCGGGACAACACTTCAATTACATTCAGCAATTACAATGCCGGCTAACGAGGCTCAAGTCCTTATTCAGTACGGCAAAGTTGTCACCTCATACTGGGGAGTAGATGCTTACTATCCAAATTGTAATTTTGAGTTACGTAATAATGCAGAAGTAGAGCAAATCATCGAACCAGACACCTTTACCATTACACGTGTCACACGAGACACTGAAAATGTAAGGCTTCATCTCCCTACAATGCTTGCCTCAAGCGGTTCTGGTGGTGCTGGACCACCCAATACAGATTCAATCACTAGAATGGAATTAAGATCAGATAAACAACCTGAAGTAATGCGGATGAGCTGCCAAAAATGGGATGACCCAAATGAAGCAAGCCACTTGAGTATTGAACAGATACGCCAAACGCTTAAACCATTATTTACTTTAGAGTTGCCTAGTCGCTAATCACCACTAGGAATAATACTAAATTCTATTAAGCGTTCCACTGACTTTAAGCTTTCTGCAAGGCTCCGAAAATTTTCGGAGTCGCTAGTAAAGATGGTCATTTCATACTCAAACAAACGACCTTCATCAGAAAGATGGTAACTAGGATGGTAACTCTTAATTGCGTGCTTACTAATTATCGAATCAATATCTTCATGCATCACATCGTCACTGGTTTTATAGCGAAGGATTAATCGTCCAAAACGTCTTGAAGGTAGTTTTGCCTCAATACGACTAAATAATGATAAAACAATCAAAGTTAAAATAGTGGCAAAAACACTTGGGGTATTAAATCCCATTCCTATCATGATACCAATTGATGCTGTCATCCATATCGAAGCTGCAGTTGTTAAACCACGAATTGTTAAACCTTCTTTCATAATAACGCCGGCCCCTAGAAAACCAATACCGGTCATAATCCCCTGTGCCATTCGGGTAGGATCAATACGAATTGCCTCAACGGGGACGTCTGCCATTAAACTCCATTGATTAACGGTTAATAACATTAATAGTGATGAAGACATACAAACAAGTGTATGAGTACGCAATCCTGCGGGACGACCATGCCAGGCACGCTCCAAACCAACCGCACCACCCATTAATAAAGCCAATAATAGAGGCGCTGTAACCACAATCATTTCATCTAACATAATTTTGTTATTCCAAATTATTTATAACATGCTTTTAATTGGCCGGCTAAAACTGTGCTACCTATTTTTCGTAATGTTTCAATATTTCGCTCAGGGATTTCTTCTATGTTAAGGGCGCGTTCTTGCCACTCTTCAACAGCCTCACTAATGCTTTCTTCTCGCAATAAATGCAGCATTGGATAAGGAGAACGATTTGTAAAATTTGAGGCATCATTCTCATCACAATCGGCAAAACAATAATCAGGGTGAAAACTAGCTACTTGAACAATGCCGGATAATTCCATTTCATCAATAAGTACATCAACCATCCCCAGAAAATCATTGTAATCAGAAAAATCGTTCATGCACTCAGGATGCACAAGTAATACTGTTTCTGTCTCATCTCTAGGTGTTTCTAATAGCTGTTTAATTGCCAGCAAGCAGTCTTCTAATAACTGCTCTTCCGTTATGGCACCAGATACCTCTACCTTGAGCTGGTCACTAACATATACTTTATTCGCAAAGGGACATAAATTGTAATGAATAACGGTACTTTTAACCCAATATAACGTATTCGCAACAATTTCTTTATGAGAAGAACTGATTTTGTGACTCATGTATCACTCTACCTGTGCATCAGCACACAAATTAAGACTTTGCCAATTGTACTCTAGTGAAGCTGTGCCACACTCTATAAAAGCATCATTAATGAGTAATAAACCGAATGAACCATGCCAGCAACATCGATAATACATTAACAACTGAAATGCTTAGATCTCAGCATATATTGCGTGGTGAGTCAGAAGCCAACCTACAGTGGTTATTAAAACACAGCGAGCAACGTGCCTACAATGCTGGTGATGTTTTACTGAGTCCTGACAAAAATAATAATACTTTATATCTTGTTATAGATGGACGCGTGCAAGTCCGTCTTGATTGGCAAGGGCATGAGGCACTTGCCTATCTTGAAGCGGGTCACTGTGTCGGTGAAATGTCAATTATTGAAGGTAAACGCCCTTCCGCTATTGTCGTCACTGAACAAAATTGTAAACTTCTACTTATTGAAAAGAAAACTGTCTGGGCACTGATTGAACGCTCTAATGCGGTTGCAAGAAATTTACTTTATATTTTATCTTCTCGTGTACGCAAAGATAATTTAGTGATTTTTGAGAGTAGACAGCAGCAAGCTATTTCTGAGCAAAATTCAAAAATTGATGCACTAACTAATCTCTATAATCGTCGCTGGCTGGATGAACATCTACCAAGAATTATCCAGCGCGCGCATAAGAACGATCATGCTTTTTGTATTTTAATGCTGGATATTGATCACTTTAAACTATTCAATGATAACCATGGGCATCATGCCGGTGATGCCGCTCTAACGGTTGTTGCCGAAAGTCTTGCCGATAACATTAGACCCTATGACTCAGCGGCACGATATGGTGGAGAAGAGTTCATTGTACTGTTACCTGATACGGCAGCAACAGAAGCACGCATTATTGCTGAGCGACTCCGTGAGTGTATTCGTAATCAACCATTAGAAAATATAAAAGGTAAGCGACTACCGATGTTAACCGTTTCTATTGGTATGGCTGAGTTAGAACCGAAACAGGACATGTCATGTCTCGTCGATGAAGCAGATGCAGCACTTTACCGAGCTAAAAATAATGGTCGAAATTGTGTCGCAATTTAAATGTTCTTAATGAAGCGGTTTACCTTTAGTTGGCATACTTAAATCAACTTTAACTTGATTGACTCGGTTCTCATCAAATACGAGATCAATCGATATTTGTTGTTCGTCTTGGATGATTTTTACCTGTTTCAAATCAGGCAACCGTATCGCCAACCAAGCACAGCTCGCTGCAATCATCGCATCATTCTCACTAATTAATGCTTGAGCAAGGTAGCCGGCAACAAACTGAGCTCGTTGCAATAAATCAGGATCATCAACTTTCTCTCCTGCCAACTCTAAGCCGGAGTCCATCTCTTCATCCATCTTACCAAGGTACTCTAACTGCTTTTCCGGTAAGGATTTTGAGCGGTCATAGTCAATTTGTGACTGCCCATTAACAAAAACCTGCATCATACTCATTGTCTGATATTCTTCGCGTAGCTATAAAATGGCGCTAGAATAGTATTCCCAACAAAATGTCGCAACTATAAATGGCTATTAACAATGAACTTTTCTATTCCTGACTGGGTAAATTGGCTTGCACAAGATGCTGATGGTGCTTGGTGGGGCTATAGTGTCGAACCACTTCAGCACCATAAAGGCTGGTATGAAAATGAGGTAGGCAACCACACGCTACTGGCAAAAGACTCTGCCAATAACAACTGGCGTAGCACCCTACGCCAGCACATAAAGACTAATAACTAACTATATGAAAGTTCCGGATTTAGTCCCGCTCGATTAAGCTGTTCCATCACATTCATTGCCATATCACAATGTTCATCAACGTCTATCGTAAATTCTCGTGGTGTCCCCTTTCCAAACTCCACATTATTTACATGCGTCATTGCCAATAAATCGGCTTTAATTAAAGTTAATCTATCTGTATCAACTTGATCATTAATATAAAAATGCAGTGTATTCACATTTCTCTCCTAATTAGTTGCTTCATTATTGCAATTATTAAGCTCCAATCACCCTATATAAATTAGGTCATATATAGTCATCCCTGCATATATAGCCTAGCTGATTTAATTTGCGTTACCATGATCCTTATCAAAAAAACTTAAAAGGAAATACCCACATGAGTCGTATCACTATTTATAGCACTGGCACATGCCCTATTTGTGACAAAGCTAAGCTGTTATTCAAAAAATGGAATCTTGATTACAAAGAATCTCGTGTTGATCTAGAACAGAGTGCATTAAAGGAAATGTTGTCTATTACGAACCATGCTCGCACCGTGCCGCAAATTGTCATCGATGATAAATGGATTGGTGGTTTTACCGAGTTAACCGAGCTACATATGGATGGTGAACTTGATGATCTTATAAATACGTAAAATACTCAGCAATCTGATAAATCTCTTCTATAATTATCTCAACCTAACATATAGACAAAATCAATTTATATACTCTTGATTCACAAGATATAAGATAGTACGAATGTCAGAAATTAATCTAAACTCCCCAAGCTCTAAAACCTCAAAAGGATCAGGGTTACTAACCACCGGTTTTTTACTTTCTATCGCAATTTTTACCATCTTAATGAGTTATGGTATTTATCAACTCCAACAAAGCCAACAACAAGTTAGAGAGCTCTCGCTTAATTTCAATACCAAATCTAGGCTAATTGACACTATGTACAATGCCGCGAGGGATAGAACCAATAAACTTTATTCTATGGTGAGTACTGACGATGTGTTTCGCTATGATGAGCTCTATGTAAAATTCAACAGTGATGGTGCTCGCTTTGCCGTAGCGCGGTTAGACCTATTAGACATGGAGTTGGCAGAACAAGAACGTTTCTTGCTTGCAGAACAATCACGCTTATCAAAAATTGCTATTCCCTTTCAGCTTCGTGTCGTTGACCTAATGTACGCAGGTAAACAAGCAGCCGCTCTTAAATTGCTCACTGATAAAGCCGTTCCAGCTCAGAAAAAAGCATTACAAGTACTACGCAAACTTAAGCAATATCAACGCATCAATGCAAACGAAACCTCACTAAAAACACAAACGACTCAAAAAAGAACAGTTAACTTACTTTTTATCCTTGGCGGATTAACAATATTCTTAAGTATTATCATTGCCATTTATGTTGTGAAACGAAATAAAAAAATTGAGCATGACATTTTTATTGAAAAAGAATTAGCTGAACTCACCTTAAACTCAATCGGTGATGCTGTTATAACAACCGATATGGATGGGCGTATTTTAATGATGAACCCAAATGCTGAAGCACTCACGGGTTGGTCTAATTTAGCTGCTCACAACAAACATATTAATAGTATTTTTCACATTGTTGATGAGGACAGCCAGCATCGTTTTATTAACCCTATTGAGGATGTTCTTACTTCAGGTGAAACAATACAATCAACCGCAACCGAAATACTCATCGATAGAGAAGGCAAAGAATATGGAATTGAACATAGCGTAGCGCCAATAAAAGACCTCGATAATGAAATCCTTGGGCTCATTATTATTTTTCGAGATGTCACTGAAAATAGAGCGCTTACTATTCAGCTTAATCACGAGGCAACTCATGACAATCTAACCGGCCTTGTTAATCGTCGCGAATTTGAAATAAGGCTCGATCATGCTTTTTTAAATGTCCGTGCAGATAACATAGAGTATGCATTATGCTTCATGGATCTTGATCAATTTAAACTCATCAATGATACCTGTGGTCATAATGCAGGCGATGAATTATTACGTCAGATCTCAACCATTCTTAAACAACAAATAAGAAAATCCGATACACTTGCCAGACTTGGCGGTGATGAATTTGGTGTTTTACTTGAGGCTTGTTCTCTTACTAAAGCTGAACAAATCGCCTATATCTTACTTCGTGCTATTAATGACTTTCGTTTTACTTGGCAAGGACAAACTTTTGACATTGGTGTCAGTATTGGTGTTGCTCCAATCACGGCACTCACGGCTAATATATCTGAATTACTTAGTGCGGCTGATACAGCTTGCTACCTTGCTAAAGATAAAGGTAGAAACCGTATTCATATTTATCACCCTGAAGATAGCGAGCTCGAGCAACATAAAGGTGAAGTTCAATGGGTACAGAAAATCAATGAAGCAATTGATGATGATAATTTTGTTCTTTATTACCAACCCATTGTAAGCCTAAATAAAAATGATCCTGCCGCTAACCATTATGAGATATTAGTTAGAATGATAAATGATAGCGGAGATATTATTCCTCCTATGGCATTTATACCCGCAGCTGAACGCTACAAACTAATGCCATCTGTTGATCAATGGATAATTCGTAATTCCTTATTTAATATCCAACATATTTATCAAGAATCCGGTGAGAAATTCAGAAAATGTGTTTTCACAATTAATATCTCTGGCCAGTCTCTTTCTACTTCTGATTTTTCACAGTACATTCTTGACCAGTTAATTAAATTTGAAATAGACCCCAAAATTATTTGTTTTGAAATCACTGAAACAGCGGCAATAGCCAACATGACCAGTGCGGTTGAGTTCATCAATGACTTAAAGGCTGCAGGTTGTCTTTTTGCACTTGACGATTTTGGCAGTGGTCTTAGCTCATTTAGTTATCTTAAAACACTACCTGTCGATTATATTAAGATAGATGGTAGCTTTGTTCGTGATATTTGTGTTGATAAAACTGATCATGCTTTTGTTGAGTCTATTACACAAATTGCACATGTAATGGATATTGAAACAATTGCAGAGTTTGTAGAAGGAAGAGAGATTCATAAAGAATTACATAGTATTGGTGTTGATTTTGCACAAGGCTTCTATATAGCCACACCTGCGCCACTATCTTCATTTGGTGAAAGTGAATCAGATAAATCCTGACACCTGCACCTATTTATTCCACTATGCTACTATTATCCTAATACTCAGAAACTATGATGCCATTATGAAAATGAAACCAAGTAAATTAATTTCAAACTTCATTCTAATATTTTTTCTAATTATTAGCTCGACTATTATTGCGGCTCAAACCCGAGTAATTCAACATGAGAAAATACCGAAAGGTGAAACACAATTATCACCCTATTTTTCTATCGAGCTCACAGGCGGTAATTGGTATAGCCCCTTAATGCTAAAAACATATCATCATGATAATGGTGATAAGGAACTAATTGGCCTCACTAAGTTTTCTGAATTTGCTTCTCGCCAAAATGCTTACGCAATCTCTAAAGACGGAAGAACAATTCTCTATTTTCATCAGAACCTTCCTGACGATGGCGGTGTTAACAAACCTGGCGGACTCTATGAATACCGCCATGGACTTGGTGCTAAGCGCATACATAAATTTGTTAGTAATGCTGTGTTCTTACCAATTCGTCTACCTCGTAATATTATTGTTTACGCGCAACTCGAAAAAATCAAAGACTCAATGCGCCTTGATAGTAAAAACTATCTACGTGATACTGATGGTAATGAAAAGTTATGGCAACCACCTCAATAATACTTCCATAGTAATTTAGTACAGTATTTTTTCTTACCTAAATTTCCTACTACTTAATAGTTATTGTTAATCAACGCTGATAACTGTACTTTCCCTTCCGCTAAGTTGTGATCATGATCACGGAATGATTTATTAATTTGTAGTGAAATCACTACACAACATTTCACAATATGACTACATAAGTATTTTACGCAATAAATTATAATTGAGTTCAGAAATCAACACTAAACAAGGATGTTTTACCATGCGTGCTATCGGACTTTACTTTCTTTCTCTCTCTGCATTTGTAATGACCTATTTTACTCTTAAAGTAATGATGACGTTTCTTGTCACTTTTTAGACTCGTTATAACTTATAACAAGGAGTAATAAAATGGATCTCGCTGCCAACCTCACTCGTCTGCAATTTGGCTTAACTGCTGGCTTTCATATTATTTTCCCAACATTGTTAATTGGCTTATCTGTTTATCTATCATTTGTATATTTGCGATGGATGCGTACTGAAAATTCAGTTTACCTTGATAGCTATAACTTATGGTTAAGAGTACTACTCGTCATCTATATCGTAGCCGCTATTACTGGAGTTGCTCTCTCCGCACAATTAGATAACTTATTCGGTGGATTCTACCGTCGCCTTGAAGATACTCTAGTTCCTTTTCGCAGTTATGAACTTATTTTTGCATCATTACTTGAAGGTGGTTGTATTGGTGTCATGCTTTTATGCACGCGTGACAGTCGTTCATATGGGAGACTTATCGCTACATTACTCTTTACTTTTGGTATCTTTCTAACCGCCTTTTTTGTTGTTAGTCGTAATTCATGGATGAATACCCCTGCTGGTTTCACATGGAATGGCGATCATGCTGAAGTCTTTTCCTATATGCAGGTACTATTCAATCCATCATTTCCGCTTCGCTATTTACACATGATAACGGCAGGACTAATGGCATCTAGCTTCTTTATTATGGGACTTTCTGCCTATCAGTTACTACGTAACAAAACAGATAAAGTAGCTAAGCTAGGTTTACAAATTGGTATCACTGCCGGACTGGTATTTTCTATTACTCAATTTGTCATAGGCGATCTCCATGGTCTTGATGTATTTAAACATCAACCAATGAAAATAGCTGCGCTCGAAGGTCAATGGGAAACTGAAAAAGGGGCAGGCTTTAAAATCTTTGCCGTTCCAGATAAAGAAAACGAAACAAATCGTTATGAACTTGAAATTCCATATGCACTTAGCCTAGTTCTACAGCATGACATCAATGGTGAAATTAGAGGCCTTAAAGAACTTGCTCCTAGTGAGCGCCCCAATGTCACTATTGCATTTTTCTCATTTCGCATCATGATTCTGATGGCAATTATCATGTTGGTGACTGCAATTATTGGCATGCTTATTAGACGACATGACACGCCTGAAAATAAAAAGTGGTATTTAAGGCTTAGTTTATTTACTGCGCCCGCCGGACTAATCGCAGTTATTGCCGGATGGGCCGCAGCAGAAACAGCACGGCAACCTTGGACTATCTATGGCATTGTTAAAACAATGCAAACAGTTACGACTAAAACAAACGAACAGGTCATTACCTCACTACTCATTTTTAGCGTCAGCTACACAGCATTAGGAATTATCTCGCTGATCATTATTAGACAGATACTCCTAAGACGCTGTCAACTACCTGTGTTAAAACAAACTTACGCTCTCACGTAAATTATTTTGAAACGGCGAGAATATCTTTGTTTTTTTGATAAATCGTCGTTTCAATTTCTAACAAGCCTAATACAGTATGAAAAATATTATCGTGTGAGTATTCTTTATCTCGCTGTTTTTCTAATTCAGCTTTTGCAACCGGATTGTTATCACCGAACCAAAATATAGCCGGAACGTGAATTTGAGCGTCAGGTGCCATAAAATATGGCATACCATGTAAATACAATCCATTCTCACCCAGTGACTCACCATGATCACTTATATAAAACATCGTGGTTTTAAAACTGGCATTCTTCTTTAGAAGCTCTATCACCTCAGACAAAAAATAATCTGTATAAAGAATCGCATTATCATAGGCATTGTTAATTTCTTCTACACTACATGCCTCTAACTGATTCGTTTTGCAGGTTGGTTTATATTTTTCAAATTTATCGGGGTAGCGCTTATAATATGCGGGTCCGTGGTTGCCCATTTGATGCAATACAATCAGCACATCGCCATTTAGTTTGCTATCTATATACTCCTGCAAGCCAACCAGCATACCTTCGTCTCTACACTCTGGGGTACAAATTGTATTTAAGTCTGATCGTTTATAGCTTTGGTAAGCTACTCTCTCAGCGATCCCCTTAGAACTTGAATTATTATCAAGCCAAAGTACATTAACACCGGCATGCTTCACTACATCAAGAAGGTTTTCTCTATTCGCTGCTTTGCTAATACTATAATTATCTCGCTCCAAAATGGAAAACATGCATGGCAGCGATTCTGCGGTTGATGTCCCACAAGAATAAACATTTGTTAAGCTGATTACGTCTTGTTTTTCTAGTAAGGGATTTGTTTGTCGATAATCATTATTCAGTGAAAAACGATCTGCACGTGCAGTTTCGCCAATAACTAAAATAACTAATTCTCTTTTGCCATCAAGATCAAGATCATGCGCATCCCTACCTACAGGAATAATCTTTACATTCTTGTCTTTTAATTTTTTTGATATTATCTTACCCGTCGAATAAATATAATAAACAGGGTTCGAATAATACCTAAGAGGCTTTTGCTCCCTTATAAATGAAGCATAGAATTTGCTAAATGATATAATCACAACAGCTAATAATACTGCCACAGCTATTATCACCAGAATTTTTCTTTTTATTTCCTGGCTTATCGTGCCTGTAACAAGCTTTACTTTAAAAATATAATAAGCCGGTAATAAACCCAATATCAGAAAATACAGCACAAGATTCACACTCAGTAAATCCATGCTTTCGTTTACATCTGTATCTATCGCATTAATTATCATCCCTTCATCAATAACTACATTATAGCTATCCATAAAATAGGCCGTTAATGAACTCAATAATACAAACGTAATTAGAACTGGCTTTACTGTGTGCCGCGCACAAAAAGGGAGGAATAATAGTACAATTATACTCCACACAAACACCGTCAATGAGATTACAAATCCTGCATTCTTAGTATCAAGTGGATATACATTAATCACATTCTCAAAAAATGAGACATTATAAAATGCTACAAATAGCATTGCGATTATCATAACTAGTTTATTTACAGATACTTCACTGAAATAATTATTTATCAATTTCATTATCTTCATATCAATATAACAACTTCTTTTAATCCCAGTTAAAAATTATTAGACTACTTCAACCACTTCAACTGGTTTATCATTTTTTTGTTTAGTTGCCAGCCATATAATACTTATAATGATGACAATAATAATTGGAATTACACCCAAATTAACTGTCTCCCAACCATAATTATGCTGCAATACGCCGGCAGTCAGTGATGCTATGGTAACAGTTGTAAATATTACAAAATCATTTAACGCCTGAGTCTTACTTCGTTCAATAGGTTTATATGTTTCTGTTAGTAATGTTGTTCCACCAATAAAAAGGAAGTTCCAACTAATACCGAGTAGCGTTAAACCAATCCAGTAATGCGTAACAGTATTCCCTAATAAATTAGCCGCGACACAGCCTAATCCAAATATGGCTCCTATAAACATTATTCTCAGTACGCCAAACCGCTGTATCAAATGTCCTGTCACAAAGGACGGAGCGTACATCCCTAATACATGCCATGAAATAACAAATGAGGTATCAGAAAAGCTGTGTGTATTGGCATGCATCGCAAGTGGTGTTGCCGTCATAACAAATGACATAACACCATAGCCTAACATTGCACATAATAAAGCCACGATAAATTTGGGTTGAGATGCAATCTCCCATAACGATCTTGCTTGCTCCAAATTATTCTCATCTTCATGTTGCTTTATATCCGGCAACTTAAGAAAACCAAGCACTATAAATATTAAAATATAAAGCCCAACAATCGAGATATAACTTCCTGCAAATATATACTCTGGAATTGAATCACGTGTTAAATTTGCTAGGTTTGGACCAATAACAGCGGCAATAACGCCACCGAGCAAAACCGCTGAAATAGCCTTACTCTTTAAGCTATGTTCAACAATATCCGCTGCAGCAAACCTAAAGTAATTACCAAAACCATTAAACATACCCACAAGCAAACCACTTGTAACAAACAACCAAAAGTTTTGATTGAAAATGGCATACGTTGCTAATGCTCCGCCTGCCATGCCAAAAAAAGTTGCCATCATAAAGGCGGGTTTTCTGCCAATCTTTGCCATTAGCAGTGCAGCTGGAATACTTGTGAGCATCACGGCGATAAACATCACTGCCAATGGGAGTGTTGCCCACGACTTATCCGGTGCCATCTCTAGCCCCACCAATGCCGTTGTTGTTAGTAATAAGCTTGTACTGCTCATCATTAACGCCTGACTAATTGCCAGCAGAGGGACATTACGACGGAACATATTCATAACAACAAGCCTTAACAAAAAATATTCTAATTATTACAACAAATTAACGTTGATATTCATTTTTTTCTAAATAAGATGTGATTATCGCTTGCAATAGACCGACCGGTCAACTATATTTATTCGCATGGGAACAGAACAAACAACACAACAGCGCATTCTAGATTCTGCTTTTGAGCTGATCTATGCACAAAGCTATGCAGAAGTTGGTGTTGCTGCTATCTGTGAAAAAGCCGGTGTTAAGAAAGGTAGCTTTTATCATTTCTATAAAAGCAAGCAAGAGCTCGCGATAGCTGTTCTTGAAGAAAAGTTTATTCAACAAAAAAATTCTATTCTTGATACCACCTTTACGGGTGCACTACCGGCTCTGGAAGAACTCGCTTTGTTTGTCGATAAAATATATCACATGCAATCGACACTCAAGCAAACCACAGGGCATGTCCTCGGCTGTCCCTACGGCAATATCGCCATTGAGCTTTCTAGCCAAGACGAGCCAATTCGCAAGAAAGTTGATCATATATTTTCACGTAGCATAACTAGCATTCGTGACTGTTTACAGCGCGGCTATGATAACCAGGATCCTGAACTCGAAGACATCGATGTTAGTTCAACCGCTAATGCGATGTTTGCCTATCTTGAAGGCATTATTCTCATGGCAAAAACGCAGAATAATGCGGATGTCATTAAACAACTTGCACCTGCTTTAATAAGCATCCGCATTTATCCACACAAGCCATAAACCAGTTTAAGCATATGAAAACAAATTATTCTTACGCCCACACTCTAAACCGACCGGTCAACTATAGGTTATTTCAACAACTGAAGGAGAATACCAATGAACACAGCTAATCAAAATGTCGTTAATCAAGCCCCCTTACTTTCCCCCAAAGCACCAGCAGGCGAAGAACAACGCGTCAACGCTATCTTAGAAATGGCAGAACAACATATGGGGTTTATTCCTGATGGCCTGCGCTTATACAGCCTTAGCCCAGCACTATTAGAAACTTTCTTTACTAATATTGGCTATTTCCAGGGTGGCACAAACCTTTCACCTATTTTAACAACCATGATCCGCTATCTGGTTTCTTCAAAATCTGAATGCAATTTCTGTATTGATCTAAATGAAGGTTTTCTTAGTCAACTAGACGTTGATTTAGATACCGCCCGGGCCTCACGCAACGATCAATCACTCGCACCTATTGAAGCGAATGAACATATTTTGCTCGATATTGCGCTTCGTACTATTAATGATCCTGACAGTGTTACACAAGCAGATATCGAAAAAGCACATGCCCAAGGCTGGACTGATCACGATATCTTTGATGCTTCAGCACAGGCTACCAATAACCGAGCATTTAACTACCTACTAAAAACCTTCAATATTGAAGAACAAGGTGTATTTGCTTAATTCTGTTACTCCCATTGCCAAGGATGGCTTTTTTAAAAAGACTAATTCTCTAACGATCTGAAAGCGGAATTTCAATCCAAAATGTTGTGCCTTCACCCACTCTACTTTCAATTGAGATAATACCACTCATGCTTTCGATTAAATGTTTTGTAATAACGAGGCCTATCCCTATTCCTTCTATATTACTGGGCGTATGAAGACGTTCAAAAGGAGTAAATAATTTTTTTTGTTCTTGTACCGATATTCCATTTCCGAGATCCGAAATTCCAACACGCAAAATACTATTGTCTGTCACTTCACTATCAATAATAATTTCACCATCATCTCGGTTGTACTTAACAGCGTTTGACAATATATTAATAAATACTTGTTTCAATTTGTCTGCGTCGGCAATAACAAAAAAACCTTTATCTGATACCCTGTCGTAAACATGTATTCCTTTCGCCGTTGCTTGAGTACTAATCATTGCGAGACAAGGTTTTAATAAATGAGAAAGTGATACATTTTCTAATTCGATTTCTAGATTTCCCGATTCAATTTTTGCCAAGTCTAATAATTCACTAATCAAATGGAGCAAATGTTCACCTGCGGCAATAATTTCTCTAACATGGCTTAACTGTGATTCATCTAAGCGGTCAGAACCCATCTCGAGTATTTTTGAAAAACCAAGAATAGCATTCATAGGGGTACGCAGTTCATGGCTCATGTTAGAAAGAAACTCAGTCTTTGCAATATTTGCCCGCTCAGCTTCAGCGGTTGCTTCTGCTAACTGTTGAGTACGCGCCTCAACTCTTTCTTCCAAGTTGTCACGATACACATCTAACTCATGCTCAACCTCTTTCCGTTCAGTGATGTCCCGCCATGCACAGTAGATCAACCTTTTATTATTTAAAGTGATCAAAGACAATGTCACTTCAGCAAAGAATTCGCTATTGTCAAATCGCTTATGCACCCATTCAAAGCGATGAACCTTATTTTCTATTGCTAGCGCCATCATTCGTTCTGCCTTACTGAACGATTCTTCTCCATCCGGCTGACAAATCGGTGATAATCCTGCTGGGTGTGTGTTTAATAATTCTTCTTTATTTTTATAACCAAGAATAGCGATTGCAGCATGGTTACATTCAACAAAACGGTTTTCATCAATAATCCAGGCTGGATCAGGCGATAATTCAAAGAGTGAACGGAAATGAAAATCACTTTTTCTTAATTCTTTTTCTACTTCTTTTCTTAAATTTATTTCATTTGCGAGTTTTCTGTTCCAGAATAAAAACAGACCTAGTAAGACAAATGAAATAAAGACAAATGAAATAAAGACAATTTGAAAAACCAAGGTGTAATCTATTCTTTCAATAAACTTATCTTTAATCCAGCGGTCAAGTATTACCTGTTGCTGCTCACGAGA